>NZ_QFXN01000236.1:0-36598 GCF_003144775.1 Enterobacter sp. CGMCC 5087
TACGGCATCGACTCCGACGGTTTCTTCGAACTGCCTGTCCTGCCAAAACGCGTTGCCGTTGTTGGCGCGGGTTACATTGCGGTGGAACTGGCCGGCGTGATTAACGGCCTGGGCGCAGAAGCGCACCTGTTCGTACGTAAACACGCGCCGCTGCGCAGCTTTGACCCGCTGATTGTCGATACGCTGGTTGAAGTGATGAACACCGAAGGCCCGACCCTGCACACCAACGCCGTGCCAAAAGCGGTGGTGAAAAACGCGGACGGCAGCCTGACGCTTGAGCTGGAAGATGGCCGCAGCCAGACCGTCGATTGCCTGATCTGGGCGATTGGCCGTGAACCTGCGAACGATAACTTCAACCTGGGCGTAACTGGCGTGAAAACCGACGAAAAAGGCTATATCGTCGTCGATAAATTCCAGAACACCAGCGTACCGGGCATTTATGCGGTCGGCGATAATACCGGCGCGGTTGAGCTGACGCCGGTCGCCGTTGCAGCGGGTCGTCGTCTCTCCGAGCGCCTGTTCAACAACAAGCCGGACGAGCATCTGGACTACAGCAACATCCCGACCGTGGTCTTCAGCCACCCGCCAATCGGCACCGTCGGCTTAACCGAGCCGCAGGCGCGCGAGCAGTACGGCGACGATCAGGTGAAAGTGTATAAATCGGCGTTTACCGCGATGTACACCGCCGTCACCTCTCACCGTCAGCCGTGCCGCATGAAGCTGGTCTGCGTAGGTCCGGAAGAGAAGATTGTCGGCATCCACGGAATCGGCTTCGGCATGGACGAGATCCTGCAGGGCTTCGCCGTGGCGCTGAAGATGGGCGCAACCAAGAAAGACTTCGACAACACGGTGGCCATCCACCCGACGGCCGCGGAAGAGTTTGTGACCATGCGTTAATCCTGATGCCCCTCTCCTGAGGGGCATTTTTTTAACATTCATAAATCGTTGCAAAACGAATGCTCCGAAAATAGTGATCTACCGCACATTTCCCTCCCCATCTACCGAAGCGAATGTCTACGCTTATAAGACGCCCGGATAAACCTGTCTTTTGAACACACAACCGGAGGTCCCTATCACCATGTTCAACCAGAAACTACAGGCTACCGAGAACATCGAGTTCGAGATTGCAGAAGAGCTGCGCTACGAGACCGATCCCTGCGAGTTGAAACTGGATGAAATGATTGAGGCGGAGCCGGAACCCGAAATGATCGAGGGGCTACCCGCCTCCGATGCGTTGACGCCCGCAGACCGCTATCTTGAACTGTTCGAGCATGTGCAGTCGACGCGGCTGTTTGCGGACAGTAAAACCTTCCCCGACTGCGCGCCGAAGATGGATCCGCTGGATATCCTGATCCGCTACCGCAAGGTCAGACGCCACCGGGATTTCGACCTGCGCCAGTTTGTGGAGAACCACTTCTGGATGCCGGAAACGTACGGCACAGAATATGTCTCCGACCCGGGACTCTCCCTGAAAGAGCACATTGATAACCTGTGGCCGGTGCTGACGCGCGAGCCGCAGGATCATATTCCCTGGTCTTCCCTGCTGGCCCTGCCGCAGGCCTATATCGTCCCCGGCGGGCGATTCAGCGAGACCTACTACTGGGATTCCTATTTCTCCATGCTGGGGCTGGCGGAGAGCGGCCGTAACGATCTGCTCAAGTGTATGGCGGACAACTTTGCCTGGCTGATTGAACGCTACGGGCATATCCCCAACGGCAACCGCACCTATTATCTCAGCCGCTCGCAGCCGCCGGTCTTTGCCCTGATGGTGGAGCTGTTCGAGGAGGATGGCGTGCGCGGTGCAAAACGCTATCTGGACCACCTCAAAATGGAGTACGCCTTCTGGATGGACGGCGCGGAGTCGCTGCTGCTTAACCAGGCTTACCGCAGCGCCGTGCGCATGCCGGACGGTTCACTGCTCAACCGCTACTGGGACGACCGTGATACCCCGCGCGACGAATCGTGGATTGAGGACGTGGAAACTGCCCGCCACTCGGGTCGTCCGCCCAATGAGGTGTATCGCGACCTGCGCGCGGGGGCGGCGTCCGGCTGGGATTACTCGTCCCGCTGGCTGCGCGATCCGTCGCGGCTCGCCAGCATCCGCACGACGCAGTTTATCCCCATCGATCTGAACGCCTTCCTGTTCAAGCTGGAAAGCGCTATCGCCAACATCTCGGCGTCGAAAGGGGATAAAGAGACGGCAGAGGCGTTTCGCCAGAAAGCCAACGATCGCCGCGCGGCGGTGAACCGCTATCTGTGGGACGAGGAGAGCGGCTGCTACCGCGATTACGACTGGCGACGCGAAGAGCTGGCGCTGTTTTCTGCCGCCAGCATTGTGCCGCTGTATGTTGGAATGGCGACGCACGAGCAGGCAGAACGTTTGTCTGATGCTGTCAAATCGCGGCTGCTGACCCCGGGCGGAATTCTGGCGACCGAGTACGAAACCGGCGAGCAGTGGGATAAACCCAACGGCTGGGCGCCGCTGCAGTGGATGGCGATTCAGGGGTTCAAGCAGTACGGCAACGATTCGCTGGGCGATGAGATCGCCTGGAGCTGGCTGCATACGGTGAACCATTTTTATAAGACGCATCACAAGCTGATTGAGAAGTATCACATCGCCAGCAGCACGCCGCGCGAAGGCGGCGGGGGTGAGTATCCGCTGCAGGACGGTTTCGGCTGGACGAACGGCGTGGTGCGGCGGCTGATTGGGTTGTATGGGGAGCCTTAAGCGGGGTGCGGTCTGGTGCCCTCACCCCAGCCCTCTCCCACAGGGAGAGGGAGAAGAGATCAGCGAATCACCTCATAAATGGCAGTCTGAATGGACTGCCATTTTTTCGTGGTGGCATCCGGCTGCGACTGCGCGCGGCGTGTGGCCATGTCGAGATCGTGCTGCTGGCGTTTCACCACGGCAGGCACGGTGCAGAAAGCTTTGAGATACTCTTTACGTACCGAGGTCAGAGACTCGCCGTTCGACATGGCGTGGCTGAGAGTGTTGATGAAGCGACGGCACGGCTTCTCTTCCACCATGTTCTGCCGGTAGCGTAACATCAGCTCCAGCACATCGTCATAGCCTGCCGACATCGCCTCTTCGGTCCAGGAGAGCTTCCAGTCCATGCCGCCCTGCAAAAACAGCAGGGTCACGCGGGTATCGTTGCGGTTAATGGCCGAGCGGAAATTATTCTCGTCCCAGGTGACCCCCATGCGCGTGAGCGTTTCGCGCGAAGAAGGCGTCTCGCGCATTTCCTGCGGAGAAGCCGCTTCAGCCGCGCTGGCGGTTGCAGGCTGCGGTTTGCTGCTGGTCACCAGCCAGAAGCCCCCCGCCACGATAGCAATCACCATGACGCCAACCGCCCCCCATAGCGCACCGGAAATGAGCTGCTCGCGTTGTTCGGGGGTACGCGGCGCGCGCTGGGTCGGCTTTTCAATGGTGTCACGGACTTCAAACAGATCCCCACCGGTGACCCGATCCATTTTCTGCGCCTTTTCCCAGAAGGTATGCAATTCGCTGGCATCTACCGCCATGAATCCGGCCGGATTGACGCGCGTTCTCCCCTCTTCAAACGCGCGCTGAACGGGCCGCGCGATCTGCGCATAGTAGTTATCCAGCAGCTGGATTTGCGCCGAGCTTAGCGTTTTCTGAACGGTAATGCTGTTGCGGATTTGCCGAATGTCATCGAGGAAGGTTTGCAGCGTTTTGCGCGGTTCAACCAGCAGCGTCAGCATGGACGGGTCGCTGAACAGCGAAGCGTAATAGCGGCTGAACTCTTTTTTATCCACCAGCATCTGCGCCAGTTCACTGAACATCATGCCGCTGAGGACATCATTGATCTCGCCAAGCTTCAGCCAGCGCCGCACGCGGTCAGCGTTAAACAGGGTCTTAAGATGGTTGTTCAGCCGTACCTGATCGGGCCAGGCCTGCTGGATGAGCCCTTTGATCATCAGCTCAATCGCGCGTACCTGCTTGTGCGCCTGCTGCTGCTGGAGTTCGCTTCCCGGTGCCAGGTCAGTGCTGTAGGTCAATAGCGGCTGCTGCAGCCGAAGATGTTCCAGAGCGGTCACAAACCGCATCGCCGCAATAAGCTGGTTTTCACTCACATCCTGTCCGCTTTCATACTGCGGAACGCGCTGCTGCAGCAGGCGCAGCTGGAGCGTAAATTCCGACATCTCGGCATCATTGAGGTTGAGTTTTTTCGCAACGGCTCCCCAGCCGCCCAGAGCTAATCGCGCGCTGTCGAGTTGTTCCAGAAACCAGCGTGGATCTTTTCCCTCAGAAGCATGTACATTCAGAAGGAGTAAAATTTCCACCGACGCATGGCGAATGACCGCCAGACAGTGTTCAAACTGTTCGCGAATATGATGTGATGTGCTGAGAGTCATTGTTTTCCTTAAGCGACAACGAAGACATCCGGAATGGGCACGAAACGCCCTTTATTCTTTTTATTTATACGCGGTTAACCATACCTGACTTTCTGTTGAAATAAAGTGACAACCCTAAAATGATTTAAAATGTTTCAGGAGAATCTGAATGCCGGTTTTAATTACCTCTCGCCTGACCTGTTCGCCCCTGCAGGAACAAGACTGGCCCTTTTTTCTGGCGCTACAGCAGCACCCGGACGTGATGCGCTTTGTGTCGGAAGACCGTCCCGTCGCGGCGATCCGCGAGGCGTTTGATTCGCGCCTGACCCCATGGGCACCGGGCAGCGCTCACTGGCTTTGTCTCGTCGTACGTGACACCGCCTCACAGGCCCCGCTGGGCGTTACCGGATATATTCATCGGGAGGAGGACTGCGCAGAAGTGGGCTTCCTTTTCGCACCCGAGGCGCAGGGGAAAGGTTACGGCTTTGAATCCCTGAAAGCACTTTGCGATTACGCTTTTCATCAGGGCGGTATACGGCGACTCACCGCCGCCGTCACCGCGGGAAATGTCGCATCAAGACGCCTGCTGGAAAAAACCCACTTTCGTCTGGAAGGTGAATTACGCGAGAGCTATTACCTTGCGGGGCGCTGGCAAAATGACTGGCTATTTGGTTTATTACAGCAGGAATACCTGAATAATAATTTCTGACCAACCGCTTTTTAGCAGATATTTCCCGGACGTCGTTTCCTCTTTAATGTCACTATTTAGAGGAAACGAATATCAAACGTCATTCGCTGAAAATATTCTCAGCGGCCGCTGCGTTAATAAAAAAACATCCGGGCCTTTCTCTGGAGAAATATCGTGATGAAAATGGGTTATCGGCTATGGCTGCCTGCGTTCTTTATCACTGTCAGTATGCAGACACATCCATACTAAGGGTTTCCTTAAGGGGCTCCTTTCCCCTAAGCCCGTGTATCACAGGAACATACCGCCTGATACTTCAATACGTTGCGCATTCATCCAGCCCAGCTTATCGCTGAGCAGTGCCGCAATGGCATCGCCAATATCGTCCGGCAGCCCCACCCGTCCCAGCGCCGTCTGCGAGGCCAGAAGCTGATTCAGCTCCGCGTTGTCGCGCACGCGTCCGCCGCCAAAGTCAGTTTCTATCGCGCCCGGCGCAATAATATTGACGGAAATTCCGCGCGCGCCCAGCTCTTTCGCCTGATAACGCGTCAGCACTTCCATCGCCCCCTTCATGGCCGCGTAGGTCCCTGAGCCCGGCTGGGTAAAACGGGCCAGCCCGCTGGAGACGTTGAGGATACGCCCCCCGTCGTTAAGCAGCGGCAGCAGGCGCTGGGTCAGGAAGAAAGGTCCTTTGAAATGAATGTTCAGCGCTTCATCAAACTGAGCCTCCGTCGTGTCGGCATAGGGCGCGTATAAACCCGTTCCGGCATTGTTCAATAAATAGTCAAAGGTTTCGCGCTGCCAGACGGTCTTAAGGGTTTCCTGAAGCTGTCGGGCAAAATGATCAAAACTCGTGATATCACCGACGTTGAGCTGTAATGCCGCTGCGTTGACGCCTTTTTGCTGAATTTCATGCACAACATCCAGCGCTTCCTGCTGGCTACGGTTGTATGTCAGGACAATTCCCGTGCCGTCTGCCGCCAGCTTTAACGCAGCGTTTTTGCCCAGACCACGGCTACCACCCGTCACTAATGCGATACGTTCACTCATCATAAACCTCGTTTTGGCTGTTAAGGAGATTGAGAAAGAGCTTATTAGGTGATAGAAAATCAATAAAGATGGGTTAAAACGCTTCACTGTTTCACCAGAAACAACAATGAGCTTCCTCTATGGATAAAATTCACGCAATGCAGCTGTTCGTCCGCGTCGCGGAACTGGAAAGTTTTTCCCGCGCGGCCGAAACATTAACCCTGCCGAAAGGCAGCGTCTCGCGGCAAATTCAGGCCCTGGAAAACCGGCTTGGCACCCAGCTATTGCACCGCACCACGCGCCGCGTCAGCCTGACGCAGGACGGCATGGTCTATTACGAACGGGCGAAAGATCTGCTGGCAAACCTTGATGAACTCGACGGTATGTTTCAGCACGATCCCTCCAGCATCAGCGGTCGGCTCCGCGTGGATATGCCCGTCGGCGTTGCTCGAAATTTAGTCATCCCCAAACTGCCTGCTTTTCTGCAGCACTATCCGGGCATTGAACTCGAGCTCAGCAGCAGCGATCGTCTGGTGGATGTGATCCGCGAAGGTTTTGATTGCGTGGTGCGCGTCGGCACTTTGAAGGATTCAGGGCTGATTGCCCGTCCGCTGGGAAAGCTGTCGGTGATTAACTGCGCCAGCCCGGACTATCTGGCGCGATTTGGCTATCCGGAAACCCTGGACGATTTAGGCTCGCACGCCGTGATCCACTACGCCGCGATGCTGGGAACCCGCCCGCAGGGCTTTGAGTTTTATAACGGCAGTGCGACGCAGTGGATAAAAACGGGCGGGGTGTTAACCGTCAACAGCACGGAAACTTACCAGGCTGCCTGTCTCGCCGGGCTGGGCATTATTCAGGTTCCGCGGGTTGGGGTGCGCGATTTACTGCGCGCGAAGAAACTGATTGAGATCCTCCCGCAATACCGGGCCGAAGCGATGCCCGTCTCCCTGATTTACCCTCACCGCCGCAACCTCTCCCGCCGGGTCCATCTGTTCATGGAGTGGCTTACCGAACTCACAAAAGCTTACGTGGACTAGCCGCAAGCTATAATTCAAAAACACATCCAGCTCAACGAAAAGGAAAATGCGCGTGACGCCGGAAAACAACCCGCAACGACCCACCCAACATTTAGAGTATGAGCCCGTCAAAAAGATGGAAACCGGGCCCGAAGAGGCCAAAACGCCAGGCACCGCCAGCAAAGCGCTGGGGACCGTCACCGGCATCGCCGCGAGAATTCAGCAGTTTCCCATGGTTGCGCATCTGATACGCGCGACCGAGCGCTTTAATGACCGCATGGGGAACCAGTTTGGTGCCGCCATCACCTATTTTTCCTTCCTGTCGATGATCCCAATCCTGATGGTGTCGTTTGCGGCAGCCGGTTTTGTGCTCGCGTCGCACCCGACGCTACTGCAGGATATCTTCAATAAAATCCTGAATAACGTCAGTGACCCGACCCTTGCCAGCACCCTCAAGAGCACCATCAATACCGCCGTTCAGCAGCGTACCACCGTGGGTATCGTCGGTTTGCTGATTGCGCTTTACTCCGGCGTTAACTGGATGGGCAACCTGCGCGAGGCCATCCGCGCCCAGTCGCGCGACGTCTGGGAGCGTAAGCCGCAGGACGAGGAGAAAATCTGGGTGAAGTATCTCCGCGATTTTGTTTCG
Source organism: Enterobacter sp. CGMCC 5087 (assembly GCF_003144775.1). Lineage (NCBI taxonomy): Bacteria > Pseudomonadati > Pseudomonadota > Gammaproteobacteria > Enterobacterales > Enterobacteriaceae > Enterobacter > Enterobacter sp. CGMCC 5087. Next base: position 7,739 of record NZ_QFXN01000236.1, read on the forward strand.
CTGATTGGCCTGCTCGTCGCGCTGATCGTGACGCTTTCCATTACCTCCGTGGCGGGCTCGGCGCAGCAGATGATCATCTCCGCGCTCTACCTTGATTACATCGAATGGCTGAAGCCCGCCTGGCGCGGCATTGGGCTGGCCATTTCCATCTTTGCCAACTACCTGCTGTTCTTCTGGATCTTCTGGCGCTTGCCCCGCCATCGTCCGCGCAAGAAGGCGCTGATTCGCGGCACGTTGATTGCGGCGATCGGCTTTGAGGTGATCAAAATCGTGATGACCTACACGCTGCCGTCGCTGGTGAAATCCCCTTCTGGCGCGGCGTTTGGCTCGGTGCTGGGACTGATGGCCTTCTTCTACTTTTTCGCTCGCCTGACCCTGTTCTGCGCGGCATGGATTGCCACCGCCGAGTACAAAGGCGACACGCGAATGCCCGGTAAAACGCACCGCTAGCCCCACTCTCGGGCTGAAATTTCAGCCCGATTCATCATTTCAGCATATAAATCCAGTCCGTAACTTTTATTTAACCGAAAACCAGTTTAATTGACTAATATTTAAAATCTGTGAAGCATTTCATAGACGTGTTTTCGCTGGCCTGAAAATTATCCGCTTTTTGTTGCTTTTATCACCAGCGCGCGGCTTTGTTACAGATTGAAATGTCGCTTTTGCTGTGCGTAATATGGCCTTTCGTTCGACAAAAATAAGAAAATATTATGCAAGCAACAGCCACCACACTCGACTCAGGAACGGAAAACGTTCCGGTAAACTCGCGCAATAAAGTTGTCGTCGCCTCGCTGATTGGCACCGCCATTGAGTTCTTCGACTTTTATATTTATGCCACCGCCGCGGTCATCGTCTTCCCGCATATTTTCTTCCCGCAGGGCGATCCTACGGCGGCCACGCTGCAGTCTCTGGCGACCTTTGCCATCGCGTTTGTTGCGCGTCCGATTGGCTCTGCGCTGTTTGGACACTTTGGCGATCGCATTGGCCGCAAAGTCACCCTGGTGGCCTCGCTGCTGACGATGGGCATCTCCACCGTAGCCATCGGTCTGCTGCCGACCTATGAAACCATCGGCATTCTGGCGCCGGTCCTGCTGGCGCTGGCGCGTTTTGGTCAGGGTCTGGGGCTGGGCGGTGAATGGGGCGGCGCGGCGCTGCTGGCCACCGAGAACGCCCCGGCGCGCAAGCGCGCGCTGTACGGTTCATTCCCGCAGCTGGGTGCGCCGATTGGCTTCTTCTTTGCCAACGGGACGTTCCTGCTGCTCTCCTGGCTGCTGACGGATGAACAGTTCATGAGCTGGGGCTGGCGTCTCCCGTTTATCTTCTCAGCCGTGCTGGTGCTGATTGGCCTGTATGTGCGCGTTTCGCTGCATGAGACTCCTGTTTTTGCGAAAGTGGCCGCGGCGAACAAGCAGGTGAAAGTGCCGCTGGGTACGCTGCTGACCAAACACGTCCGCGTGACCGTACTGGGCACGTTCATCATGCTGGCAACCTATACGTTGTTCTACATCATGACCGTCTACTCCATGACGTTCAGTACCGCCGCCGCGCCGGTTGGCCTCGGGCTGCCGCGTAACGAAGTGCTGTGGATGCTGATGATGGCGGTGATCGGGTTTGGCGTGATGGTGCCGATTGCGGGTCTGCTGGCGGATAAGTTTGGTCGTCGTGCAAGCATGATTACGATCACCACGCTCATCATGCTGTTTGCTCTGTTCGTCTTCCCGCCGCTGCTGGGTTCAGGTAGCCCGGCGCTGGTGATGGCCTATCTGCTGATTGGCCTGAGCCTGATGGGGCTGACCTTCGGCCCGATGGGCGCGTTGCTGCCTGAGCTGTTCCCGACTGAAGTGCGTTATACCGGTGCGTCGTTCTCCTACAACGTTGCCTCTATTCTGGGCGCGTCCGTTGCGCCGTATATCGCCACCTGGCTGCAGGCGAACTATGGTCTGTTCTATGTGGGGGTCTATCTGGCGGCCATGGCGGCGCTGACGCTGATTGCGCTGCTGCTGACGCACGAGACTAAGCACCAGGCTCTGTAATTCACTGCGGCCCGATGCCCTCACCCCGCCCCTCTCCCACAGGGAGAGGGAGGAAGAGAGCTACTTCTTCATCTGCGACAAAATAGTACGGCACTGATTAGCCTCGCCCTCAGACGGCGAAATCAACGCCAGCAGGGCTGCGGCTGGGGTGACCAGCGTCGCCAGGGCCGCAGCTACCGCACCGCGCGCAATCAGCGGTCCGGGCTTCACGCCCGCCTGCGGATTTTTGAAGGTTCCGCGCACGTAAAGCGGCGAGCGCAGGGTGATGATGCGGATCCCCTTACTTTCCGGGTCAATTGTCAAATCAAGCTGCTCCGAGGCCATGCTGGCGGTCCCGGTCACGTTAATCACCGCGTTTTCCGTGTCGAAGGCAAATATCTGCGGACGCGCCACGCCGTTAACCAGATCCATATTGGCCGCCGCGCAGTTCACCCGCACCTCGTCATCACCGAAGATTTGCCCGATGACGTAGTTACCGACGTTCAGCCCCAGGATCTCCATCAGGTTTCGGCTCACCAGCCCGTCGTTCATCAGCAGCTTCAGGTTACCATTGCCGCTGCCCAGCAGCGCCGCCACCGAGTTCCCCACGCCGCGAATGTCGGCATCACCGTTCATTTCACCGAGGGTTTTCTGCATCAGTTCTACGTTCGGCATCAACTCTTTCAGCTTCAATCGACGCGCCTGGATCTCCGCTCTTCCCTGCATCGGCTTTTTATCGCCTTCCAGATGAATGTTCGAAGAAATTGTCCCGCCCGCCATGCCGAACTTCAGCGGCTGCAGGCGCAGGTCAGCGTTTTTGAGGAGGATATGGGTCGAAAGATTGCTGATCGGCAGCGTACTGCCATGTTCAATTTTTCCGCCTTTGAAGCGCACATCCGCATCCATCACGTCCCATTTGTCAGTTTCGAAGCGATCGTATGGCAGCACTTTGCCGGCAGGCTGAACATCCTTTTTGACCTCTTTCGACTTGGTCCCTTTACCCGAGTCCACGCCAATTAGCGGGCCCAGGTCGGCCAGACGCAGCTGACGGGACTCAACATCCCCTTCCAGTTTCGGGCGCGGTTTTCCGGTGGTGTAGGTCAGCGTGCCGTGAATATCACTGTCGCCGATGCGGCCGTTGAAATCCCGGTAGTCAAAAACAGACGCTTTTTCGGTATCGATTTTGGCGACCAGATGCCCGTCCGTTTCGAACGGCGGGGTATCCGGCAGCAGCACGCCGGTCAGTTCATACAGCTCGCCCAGCGAATCGCCGGCAAATTTGAGCTGAAGGTCGACGCCCCCCATATTCATCGGGTCATTGACCGTGCCAACGAACGCCACGCGGGTGTTACCGGAACGGAAGTCCGCCTGAACCGGGAACGGCGTGCCTTTGCTCCGCAGCGCCAGCATGCCGCCTATTTTTCCTTTACCGCTGAGAGGCCGATCGTTGTAGCGTCCTTTTGCCGTCAGGCCGAAGACATAGTCACCTACGCTTGCCGCGTCGCCTTTTGCTCTCGTGCCCGTGACCTCGCTAAACGGCAGCGGTTTGCCCAGCGGATCGACGAGGATCTCCACATCCGCCTTGCTGACCTTATCGTCGATGGCGATCCGTCCGCGATCGAAAAGAATATTGTCGAGACGGAATGACCAGGAGGAAGGCTGGGCATTCGGATCTTTTTCGCTGTCGCTGGCAAGGTTAAACGTCCAGTTGTTGTTTTTTTCTGAAAGTCGGATCAAGCGCGCATCGGGCTGCTGAAGTTTGATCCACGGCAGATAGACCGTTTTGGTGAGGAGCGCCAGCGGAGCCAGCGTGGCTTCAACGCGCGGCAGGTGGATCATGGTGACGTCCGGGATATCCGGCGGGTTGCCGAGAATGATGTCGTCGGCATGGACGTGTGGCCAGGGGATCCAGCTGCGCCAGCCGGGCTCCTCTTTCTGACGCTCCCATACCACCCCTAAATCGCCGCGTATGGCGAAGGGGCGGTTCAGTTCGGTTGAGACTTTCTGGTTGATGGTCGGCTTGAGACGGTTCCAGTCAAACGTCGCAATAATGATGGCGACGACCACGATCAACAACAAGAAAATCCCTGCTGTCCAGGAGATTACCCTGGTTGTTCTCGTCATTTTTATCCCCTTTCCTGATGACCTGTCCTGTAAAACTATAGTCCAGACAAAGGGAAGCGGGCTTATCAGAGGGTCGTTATCACGCTATCGAGGCGATCCATGGGTACCGGGCGGGAGAGATAATAGCCTTGCGCCGCCGCTGCGGGGGAGTTTTGCACATCACGCCACTCTTCCAGTGTTTCTACACCTTCAACAATCACGCCCTGGCAATAGCGGTTCATCAGCTGTAATAACAGCGTAAACAGATTCCGCCCTTCCGGGGTTTGACGCAGCATAATGAACAGGTCGCGGGCCACTTTGATGTAGTCGTAGCGCACTTCACCCAGGGCGGAGAAGTTCGCCATACCGGTGCCAAAGTCATCCAGCCACAGCGGGCCGTATTCGCATATCGACGCAAACGAGGAATCCTGCGGCAGGCGGACATGCTCCACCAGCTCAAAGCGCATCCACGGCAGGGTGGCGATCAGCTCCTGCAATTTTGCGTTCTGACGCAGCGCCAGCAGGGTTGGACCATCGACGTTTACTGAGGCGAGGATATCGTGCTGTTCGAAAAAAGGTTGCTTCGTCGCCAGCATACGAAGCTGCTCTTCCAGCACGTCCAGACGCTGGCGAACGGCAACTTCGGCAAAATAGCGATCCGGCGCGATGCGCTGAGTAGGGTTTGAGGGATGCGTAACGACGGTCAAAATTTCAATTGCCATCAGTCGACCATCTGTTCGGTAGATCGGCTGATAGGTGTACGCACGCTCACATTGCAGCCAGTAGCGATGCTCCTGCAAGTTCTCAATACTTGCCTCAGGCGTAGTGCTCAGCCGCTGGATAACCTGCTCTGACTTCATTTCAGATGTCCTGTTGTTGGGATAGCCTTTCTGGACTCGTCACAGGATTATCGGCGCGACAATTGAGAACTTTATGTTCAATTCACCGGGAAAATGAAATTAAGATGACAGAAATGCGCGGGAACACGCGCTGGCTCAAATAAAATAATGGAACGTTGTTTTAATATAGTTGACCGGTTAATTCACTCAGCGCACACTGCTGATAATTCTTCTGTTCAGGTTCACGACTATGTCCAAAAAAATTGCCGTGATTGGCGAATGCATGATTGAGCTGTCACAAAAAGGCGCGGAAGTCAGCCGCGGATTTGGTGGCGATACGTTAAACACGTCCGTTTATATTGCCCGTCAGGTTGCACCTGAGGCGCTTACCGTGAACTACGTGACCGCCCTGGGCACGGACAGCTTCAGCCAGCAAATGCTGGAGGCCTGGCAGAGTGAACATGTTGAAACGTCGCTGATTCAGCGTATGGAGAACCGCCTCCCTGGGCTTTATTACATCGAAACCGACAGCACCGGCGAACGCACATTTTATTACTGGCGTAACGAAGCCGCGGCCAAATTCTGGCTGGAGAGCGACGCGGCCGCGGCCATCTGCGAAGAGCTGGCGACCTTTGACTATCTCTATCTGAGCGGCATTAGCCTGGCGATTTTAAGCACCGACAGCCGTGAAAAGCTGCTCTCGCTGCTGCGCGAATGCCGTGCCAACGGCGGTAAGGTTATTTTCGATAACAACTACCGCCCGCGCCTGTGGGCCAGCCGCGAAGAGACGCAGCAGGTCTATCAGCAGATGCTGCAGTGCACCGACATCGCCTTCCTCACGCTCGACGATGAAGACGCCCTGTGGGGTGAGAAACCGGTAGAGGAGGTGATTGCACGCACGCAGGCGGCAGGCGTGAGCGAAGTGGTGATTAAGCGCGGGGCGGATTCATGCCTGGTCGCGGTAGCGGGCGAAGCGCTGGTTGACGTTCCGGCGGTGAAGCTTGCCAAAGAGAAAGTTATTGATACCACGGCGGCCGGTGATTCATTCAGCGCGGGCTATCTGGCAGTACGTCTGACGGGTGGAACGCCGGAAGCGGCGGCACAGCGTGGGCACCTGACGGCCAGCACGGTGATTCAGTATCGCGGAGCGATTATTCCGCGTGAGGCGATGCCTGTTTAAGGAGGGTGCGGGCTAATGCACGCACCTTAACCCTCTCCCACAGGGAGAGGGAATGTTTAAGCATTACTGCCCCTGCGGAATATCCGTCGCGTCCGGATGTAAATCATCAGCCGTGGCGGCCTGCGCAGCCTGCGGCGCGGTTGCCATAATGGAATCCCAGGTCTTCTGAAGTTCCTTCATGTCATATTCCGGTTCGCCCTTCGGTTGCAGGAGGATCAACGCCATCTCCTGCGACAGCTGCTGACGGAGGTCCTGATTGAGCATATCGACGGTCAGACCGTTGAGGAAGTCCTGACGAAGCTTCTGGTACTGTTCCGGCGCAATGTCCACCACCTGATTCTGCAGGGAACGAATACGCTGGCTGATCAGAATGTCGGTATCGGCGCGAGCGTAGGTCGCAAACAGCTTCTGCAGCTCAAGTTTTTTCTGCGCCACGAGAGCGTTGAATTCCTCTTCGGAAAGCCCCTCTTTACGCACTTTTGCCAGTTCTTTTGCGACCACGCCCAGATTGGCATTCAGCTTATCGCCCGGCGACTCAACGTTGATGGCGCACTGCGCACGCTGGAACAGCACGCGGCAGTCAAAGCCAAGACCGATATTCTTCACGTTGTTCTTGCTCAGCGTCTGCTGAACGTGCCAGAACAGCGCTTCACGCGCCAGATCGGCACGCCAGTAGCGCAGCATCGCCGCGGACTCGCGGATGGGCTGCCAGGCGTTATCCCACATGACGGAGAGGCGATCCTGACGCACGGCGTCCGTCATAATGCTGACAGGCTCTGCACGCAGCGGAGAGAGCGTCGGAACAGGGGCTGGCGTTTCACGCTTGCCTTTCAAATCACCAAACGCTTTGTTGATCTGCTCCACCACCGCGCGGCTGTCCACGTTACCCACAACGATCAGCGTCATGGCGTCCGGGGTGTACCACTTCTGGTAGAACGATTTTACCTGTTCGGCATCGACAGGCTGTTTCAGCGGTTCGGCCGGGTCATGTCCCAGTAACGTTGAGCCTTTCAGGCGGTAACGCCACCAGCCCTCTTTGGTATCTCCAGGCCAGGTCGCCACCATGTCGCTGTTGCTCAACGCATAGTTGACGGTATCCGGCGTAATCGCCAGATTGCCAGAGGCATCGGAGAGATACGTAAGCGCTTCTTTTAGCAGATCGTTACGGTTATTTGGCAGGCTCAGGTTAAACATGGTGTAGTCATACGAGACTACTGCCGGTGGGAGCGGGCGTTTCGGATCGATGGCCTGCTGCCAAAGCGAACGCACCTGAACCGCTTGCAGGCTGCCGCTCTGCGTGAGCGCCAGCCGGGGAATAAAATGGCTAAAACCGGTTTGCTGAGTGCTTTCCGCGAGGGAACCGGTATTAATGGACAGACGGATTTCTACACGGTCACTGGGACGTTGCGGAGTGGCTAAAACCTGCCACTGAAAACCGTTCGCTAATGTCCCTTGTTGCCAGGCCGGGTCTGGCTGGAGCGCATCTGCCTGCACATAACTGGCTGCTGCCATCATCAGCAAACCGCCGGTTAAGAGTCGAATTTTTGTGCCCTGCATGTGAACCCCTGATCAACATTCCTGGTTAAAAAAGAGTGTTTCGCGACGCGCTTCACTCTTAAAGATGACGATGAAAACACGTCGATTAGACCGCGCGTTCGGCAAAACGTCACGGTCAGAAGTGAAATATACCCAAAAAAAATCTTGTCGAATTATGACAGGTACGAACAGTTATTATGCGCAGGAGCCCGCATCCCGACAAGGGAATACGGGCATTTGTGACAAGATTAAGAGGTTAAGCCAGGATTTTTGCTGTCAGTTGAACGATTATTCAGAGTATCGTCGAGCTTTTTGTGATCCAGCTCTTTCACCCATTTCGCCACCACCACCGTTGCCACGCCGTTACCCACCAGGTTGGTTAACGCACGCGCCTCTGACATGAAGCGGTCGATACCGAGAATCAACGCCAGACCCGCCACCGGCAGGTGACCCACAGCGGAAATAGTAGCAGCCAGCACGATAAATCCGCTGCCCGTCACGCCTGCCGCGCCTTTAGAGGAGAGCAGGAGCACCACCAGCAGGGTAATCTGATGGAAAATATCCATATGGCTGTTGGTCGCCTGAGCGATAAACACGGCCGCCATCGTCAGGTATATTGAGGTGCCGTCCAGGTTGAAGGAGTAGCCCGTCGGGATCACCAGCCCGACCACCGATTTACGGCACCCCAGCTTTTCCATCTTGTCGAGCATACGCGGCAGCGCCGATTCTGAAGAGGAGGTCCCCAGAACGATCAGCAGCTCTTCGCGGATGTAACGGATAAATTTGAAGATGTTGAAACCCGTCGCGCGGGCGATGGAGCCCAGCACCACCACCACGAAAAGGATACAGGTGATATAGAAGCAGATAATCAGCTGACCCAGCTGCACCAGCGTACCGACGCCATACTTACCGATGGTGAAGGCCATCGCACCGAAAGCACCGATCGGCGCCAGGCGCATGATCATATTGATGATGCCGAAAATTACCTGGGAGAAGCTTTCGATCACATTAAAGATAAGCTGGCCTTTGCTGCCCAGACGGTGCAGGGCAAAGCCAAACATCACGGCGAACAGCAGAACCTGCAGGATGTTTCCGCTGGCGAACGCGCCAATGACGCTGCCCGGGATTACGTCCAGCAGGAATGCCACCACGCCCTGATCCTTCGCCTGCTCGGCATACACCGCGACCGCTTTGGCATCCAGCGTTGACGGGTCTACGTTCATCCCCGCGCCCGGCTGCACCACGTTGACGATGATCAGACCGATAATCAGCGCAAGGGTACTGACCACTTCAAAATAGAGAAGCGCCACTGCACCGGTACGACCGACCGCCTTCATGCTTTCCATGCCAGCGATGCCCGTCACGACGGTACAGAAGATCACCGGAGCGATGACCATTTTAATGAGCTTAACGAACGCGTCGCCAAGCGGTTTCATTTGCGCGCCCAGCTCAGGGTAATAGTGACCCAGCAGAATACCGATGGCGATGGCTGTCAGGACCTGGAAATAAAGACTTTTGAAGAGTGAGGTTTTCATAAGGTGTCCTTGGGAAGAAAAACCACAGGTTTTGTAAGGTTATGGTTAACCTGCGGCTTTAAAATAACACCCACATAACAGGACAGAAATAAACTCAGTTCAAATTTGAAACACAAATGTTAAGAACTTTGAGCTGGCTCGCACAAGCCAGCAACAAAATTACACTTTTGCGTTATTGTCAGCACCAGAAAGGTAGCGTTCTTCAAAGACATCCGAAGGAACAGCAGGGGCAAAAAGGAAGCCTTGTCCGCTCTCCACGCCCGCCTCTGCCAGCCAGGCGCGTTGCGCTTCGGTTTCAATTCCCTCGGCAATAAGATGCAGATTGAGGCTGCGCGCCATCTGGATAATCGCCTGCACCATGCTGCTGTCGCCCGGCAGACCGTCGACAAACGCTTTATCAATTTTGAGCACATCCACCGGAAGGGTTTTCATGTGCTGAAGCTGACGCAGCCCGGCGTACCCCATGCCAAAATCGTCCAGCGCGATGCGAATGCCGGCATTACGCAGCGGTTTCAGGATCGCGACCGCCTGATTAGGGTCGTCGATGCGTCGGCTCTCCGTCACTTCAAGAGTTAACGTATCAGGCTTGATTCGGTAACGATGGATCAGCTCCAGCATCTCTGAAACCATGGTCGGGTGCATAAGCTGCAGGGCAGACAAATTGACCGACAGCGGCAGCGTCACGCCGCGCTCCTGCCAGGCGGAAAGCTGACGGCAGGACTCCTCCAGCACCCAGTAGCCAACGGTAACCATCAGGCCACAGGACTCAATGCGCTCAATCAGCCCTTCCGGCAGCTCCCATGAGCCATCCGGCTGCTGCACGCGCAGCAGTGCCTCGGCGCTTTTCACTTCTCCCGTCAGCAAATTCACCTGCGGCTGTAGCCAGAGGGCAAACTGGCGGTTATCCAGCGCGGTCAGGATGTCGCTCTCTTCGGTCAGTCGCTGCTGCGCCTTTTCCATCTCTTCCGGCGCGAAGAACTGGATCTGATTTTTCCCTTTGCGCCGGGCGGTGAACGCCGCCGAGAACGCGCGATGATAAAGCTGCTCTGCCGTTAAATCGCCATAGTACATTGCAATACCAATACTGGCGCTTGGACGAAGCTGGATACCCTGAATGGGCAACCGCTCATTAATGACAGTGAGTACTTGCTGACCTAAAGTGATCGCATGCCAGGGTTCTTTTACGCCGTTGGCAATCACCACCAGGTCGTAACCGCTGACCTGGGTCAGCACCATACGCGGGGCAAGGACAGATTTGATCTTTTCCACCAGGGTCAGCAGCAGCATTTCGCGCTGGCTCTCCCTGAGCACGCCAGCCGTGTCCTGCAGGGTTTCACAGGCGATAACCATCAGCGCCGTGGTTTGCTGACGGGCAACGGTCTGCTCCAGCATCGCCATCAGGAAGGCTTTATTAGGAAGCTCCGACACCGGAAAGCGCGTGGCGCTGCTGTTTAACTCATCCTGCTGGCGCTGGATGCGCTGCTGGTTGAGGTTGTAGCTGCGCACCAGCATACCTATCTCATCGTCATGATGCAGACGCGGTAGCTCAAGCTGATGCCCCATCTGATCCTGCGGCGCAAGCGTATTCAACTCGCGGGCGATACGGCGCAGCGGATGAACAATCAGCCGGTTAATGCACCAGGTGAGCGCCACGCTAAGAATAAGCGTCATAAGTAAGCAAGTGGTCACTAACGTAACCACCCAACTCATGACGAATTTATACATGCGGTAGGAGTCCGCCTGTAATACCAGGTAGGCCAGCGGCTGCGGGTTGGCAGGGCGTTCAAGCGAATAAACGGGCAGCGAAATCTGCACCGGCAGTTCAAACAGGCGCATCACCATCATCGGGACGGGACGCTCCGGGATAAAGCTCATCCGCAGCGCCTGAAACTGGTTGGGCAAGACCACATCGGCGCGGCTAACGACGCCGGCAGGCTGAATGCGTTTTAAAATGGTTTCCGCTTCGGGAATATCCCCTTTCAGAATAGAGGCAGAGAGCGGGCCGCGCACCGAGCGCGCGATACTTTCTAACTGCGAAGCCGTGTTATAGCGATTCTGCTGTACGGAATGAAACAGCAAAATTACGCAGAAGAGCAGTACAAACAGCATGGTGACGGCAGAAACCATCGCCATCTGTTTGATTGTTAAGGAACGGCTGACACGCAAAATGACTCTCCACAAAACTCGAAGCGCAGGGCGCGCCAGGGTGTAAACCTGGCGCGCCTGAGTATACCCGATTGCCGCGCTATTAAGAGAGACTTACAAATGGATTAAGGAAAATCCGATTACCAGTCCGCGTAAGGGATAAGCGGCTGCGGCGGTAAGTCCATATCGCCCTGCCAGCCTGCAGCAGAGTAACGCACATAGATCAGCGCATGGCTTGGGGTATAGTCTTTCGCTTCCTGAATATCCACGCCCATGCCCACAAACCAGTTGGACGTTACGCGGCGTTCGATAATGGCCCGCGCGGTATAACCCGTGCCTGAGGAGCTGCTGCCGGTTTCCATCGCGCCCCGGTCGGTATAGCGGTCTGGCTCATCGGTCGGGATCAGGTTCTGGATCGGGTAGCGCAGCTCGTCTTTGGTTTTAGAGTGAGACCAGGACACCGAGCCGCCCAGCTCCCAGGACCAGTTCTCCGTGCGTTTACGCCAGGTCACCGGCAGTGCGAAGGAGACATACTCCTGCGGGCTGTAGTAGCCGCCCTGACCCAGGGTATAACCGCTCAGGTCTTTGTCATAGTGCCAGAGCATATTGGAGACGCCGACCGTCAGGCGCTCGTTGTTTTTATTAATGAGCTTGTAGTAGTAACCCGTCATCCAGCGGACGCGCCAGTTATCTTCCACATTTTTACCCGTCAGCGTTTCCGCGTTCAGGCTTGACCAGACGCCGTTCGCTTCCCCTTTGTCATAGCTCATGCTTACGCCGCCACCGGTGGCACGTACGCCGCCCCAGGTGGTGCCGGTGTTAGTATCTTTTTGCCCGGCGAACGCCAGCAGGGAGCTGGAGATTGGGCGGCGATGGGCGTTAACGGTATAGCCGATGGGGCCCAGATCGCTGCTGTAGCTGATACCGCCCACCACGTCGACGACGTCAAAGCCCATTGGCGTAGTGCCAATATCCATCGCCCAGGTTTTATTCTGCCAGCCGACGGCGACGCTTGCGCCATTGTCGGACTGATGGGTGTTGCCGCTACACGGCGTTTCGTAGCAGGTCCCCCATTTTGGATCGTAGGTCCCGTTATTGTTATCAAATGAACCGGCGTCCATGTTGACCAGATCGCTTCTGAAGAACATGCGCCCGTCAGACAGCGGGGCATCCACCTGCAGCATGGTGGTGTGCGCTTTCAGGTCGGAATAGCCGCCCGTGCCGCTGGAGCCCCAGTAGTCATGCTGCAGCGTGACGTTAACATCCTGCTGACGGTACAAGTCACCGGCATCACTGCGCACGCCGCGCTTCAGCCAGTCGTCTTTTTCATCGTTACGCGTCAGGCGGGTGAAACTGTCGTTGTCGGCCGGACGCGTCGTGGTGATGCCCGTCGACACCATCGCGTCTTTATAGGTTTCCAGCGCCTGCTGAGGCTGCCCGTTTTGCGCCTGGAAACGCGCGGCATCACGTAACACCAGCGCGTTTTCCATGGAGCCGGGCTGCGATTTAGCCTGCGGAATGATTTTGTTGAAGGTCTGTTCTGCGGCAGCGGAATCGCCCAGGCCTGCCTGCGCCATCGCGATCCGGCGCTGCATGTTGAGCGACAGCGGCTGGCCGTTTTGCGCGGCGGGTAGTTTCGCCAGCTCTGCGCGCGCAGCGTCTTTGTCGCCTTGTGCACTGTAGATTTCGGTCAGGCCGAGGATCGCGTCTTCGTTCTGCGGTTCACGCTGCAGAACGGCGCTGTACGTCGTTTTCGCCGACGCCAGATCGCCACGCTGCTGCGCCCAGTCCGCCAGCGTCAGGTCGATGCGGGTGGAGGTTGGCTGCTGACGCAGAAGGTTTTCCGCCTCCTGCTCTTTGCCGCTGTCGCGCAGACGGTTGGCGGTTTCCAGCACCTGGTTGCTTTGCAGGCGGTCGGCAAGCTCCTGAATATTGCCGTTCCACTGGCTGCGCGGCAGCGTGTCCAGATGCGCCAGCGCGGCGCGGTCCTGATCGTTACCGGAAAGGTAGAGCCCGTTGGCATAAACCTGATCCGGGTCGGACGGTTTCTGGCTGGCGAGCTGACGCATCAGGGTATCCGCCTGGCTGCGCTGACCCGCGCTGTAGAGATCGCGCGAGAGACGATAGGTTATCCACACGTCGCCGGGAGAGAGTGCCAGACGACGACGCTGAATCTCTGCCGCCTGGGCGTATTTCCCCTGATTCTCCAGCTGTTCTGCCTGAGCGGAGAGCTGCTCGTTGGTCAGGCTGCGTTCAATATCATCAATGCTCCGACGCTGGCTGGCGGAGAGAGACTGGATAAACTGCGAGGCCTTCTCCGGGGACTGCGCGCGGTAAATATTGGCCAGGCCGCGGACCGCATTGCTGTTGCCGCTGTCCATACGCAGCGCCTGGCGATAGTAACGTTCCGCCGCGTCGTTATCTTTACGCGCCGCGGCGGCATCGCCCAGCCCCAGCACCGCATAACTGTCGGTATTGTCGATACCGCGCGCCTGCTGATAGTAACGCTCCGCTTGCGCAGGGTTATTCGCCTTCAGGGCCGCATCGCCCTGCTGGATCAGCAGCCAGTAGCGGTTGACCTTCAGCAAACTGTCCCATTTACCCCGGTTATCGCTCTGGGGATCGAGGGCAATCGCCTTTTCAAACTGCGCCACCGCGCGGGCGCGGTCGCCTTTCTGGGAATAAGCCTGGCCAAGGGCACCCACCGCTTCACTGTCGGCATGGTTGGCGCTGACGGCTTTTTGCAGCTCAGCCACCGCCTTACTCCCCTGCCCGGCATCCACCGCCGCCAGCCCTTCCGCTTTCGCGCGGAACGCCGGGTCAGCGAGCTGTTTTTGCTGTTCTTCGAGCTGCGCACGCGCCGCCGCGACGCTATCGCCGTCACTGAATACGCTCAGGTATTTTTGCAGCGCGCTGACGCTGGCGCTGCTGGCAGGCTGGCCTTTGATTTGGTCGTACCACATATCAGACGCCTGGCTGCGCCCGTTGGTCGATTTAGCCATCTCCTGCAATACCGCAAAGCCTTCATCACGGCGTCCGCTCTGGAACAAAAGCTGGGACAGCGTTGCCTGCAGCTGCGTATTTCCGGGGCTGCTGGTGTTGATTTTCTTGAGCTGGTTAATGGCCGCATTCCGGCGAGCAGGATCTTTCGCGACCACATTCCAGTATTCCGTCGCCACGTCACCGCCCGGCGGGTTGCCGTCAAACAGCTTGTCATAGGCTGCAATCGCCTCCTGCGTGTGTCCCGTGGTGGCGAGCAAACGCGCCTGCTGGAGCTGCTGGCGGCCATCCGGCGTGGACAGCAGCATCGTGTTGCGTGATGACTGGTATGCACTCGAGCCCGGCGCGATCCCTTTCAGACGATCCAGCTCTTTTTGCGCACCGGCGTTATCGCCCTGGCGCAGCAGGTAGCGAAAGCGTGCGGCAATGACGTCAGGGTTGTTCGGGTCAATCAGCTCAAGACGATAAAGCGACTGACGAACCAAATCCTCACGCTGTGTCGATTCGCCCAGCCGAACCTGTTCCAGCAGCTGTTTCTGCTGCGGAGAGTTGGCGGCCTCAGCCATCGGCATCAGTGCCAGGCCAAGCGATAAAGTGAGTAGATTTACTGTGAACTTGCGCATTCCTGGCCCCAATCCGGTATTAATTCACCTTTTGCGGTGAAGCGAAAACGATGCTGATCCCATCCTTGCCCAAAGAGAGTCAGCACGTAGCTGTAATAGGCATTATTATCGGGAAAATGGTCTGCAACGCGCTGGCGCTGAACCGCCTGGGCATCACGTTGTTGTAAAAACGGCAGCATGGCGGCAGAGAACCCGACCGGACCATTCCCGGTGCGTTTACCCGTCGCCACATCCACTTTCTCCGGCGGCACACCCCGTTTCATTGTCTTTGCCGCCATCGGCTGGAAGCGCGTCAGCAGCCGGGCTTTCTGAGGATCTTTATCACTCATCATTCCCACCCAGAGATAAACGCGGATGGCGTCGTAGCCGCCCACCAGCGATTTATCCTGCTGTAACCGCCAGCCTTTGTTTTTCTGATACTGAACCCAGTCCGGCGAAAAACCTTTCGGCGCGCTCTCCAGCAGCAGACGCTGATTGGTTTCACGAAGCTGGGTCCACGGGGGACCAAAGCGCGTGAAATAACTCGCTAACTGCGGAGGAAGATAGCTGGGGTTAAAACGCCAGACGTTTTCATCGGCAAAACCGACTTTACCGGGAAGCAGCATTGCGCCGAGCCCCGGCACTTTCACCACTTCCTCACTGACAATGCGTTTTAGCAGCGCCTTACCCGTGCGTGTATAGTCCGGATGTTTCCACAACCGGCCCGCTTCGAGCAGAGACCAGGCGATCCAGACATCGGCGTCAGAGGCGGAGTTGGTATCAATCACCGCCCACGTCTCTTTATCTTTCTGGCCCCATAGCCAGGCGGGCAGGTTGTCGTTGAGATTGCCGCTGGCAAGATTATCGCGCGTCCAGGTCAGCAGCTGGTCAAACGCGCTGCGATCGTTCGCCGTAAGGGCAAAGAACAAGGCGTAGCTTTGCCCTTCCGAGGTCGTAATTTTGCGCGTGTCGCTGGGATCAACGACACGCCCGCCCTCACTGATGTAGTCCTTTTTAAACTGCTCCCAGGCAGGCCAGGTACAGGCGGCGCGAAGAGGAAGCACCGCCAGCATCACCGCTGCTAATACACACCAGCGAAAGGCTTTCATCACATCTTACTCATCCGGGTTCAGGCGACGACGGCTGATGATTCGCAGCAGACGCCACAGCACCCATGCCAGCAAGACCACGCTGACCGCCGCCAGGATGGCGAGCAGAACCGGATGGTTAGCCAGCGCATACCACAGGCGTTCGAACCACGGCAGATGGCCCACGTAGTACACGTCGCCCACGCGCAGGCTATTGACGCCGGACTCACGGATCACCGAAACGGAACCAAACATCGCGGCACGTTTACCGCTGTCGTTCATAGCCGTATTGAGCAGTTCATACCCGCGTGGGCTATCCGCCAGGAGAGCCACCACGCTACGCTGTTCGTTGTAAGGTGACTGGAAGCCCACCACCGCGGCCATTGCCCCCTGAGACGTTACGGTCGTCTGCGCGCTGGCCTGACGGTCGTTCATATCCGGCATAATGCTCGGGAACTCGGTCTGACGCAGCGGCGTGTTAACCCAGGACTGGGCCGCTTTCACCAGCAGGTCGATACGTTTGTCATCCTTCAGCTTATCCGGAATGGTACCGATCACCATGATGTCAGCGTCTTTGTTCTGAATCTGACTGCCATCGTCCGTCAACGTGACGTTAATCGCCGGTAATCCCGTCTGTCCCCCAACGGTCGCCATGGTATCCAGCAGGGTCGTGACCTGCCCTTCGCTTGGCGCTTTTGGCATCACAACGATGGACTCAGAAAGATCGGCCATGCGGCTGAACGGGAAGCCCGCGTTAGCAAAGGCGCGCAGATCCGGCATCGCCAGGAAGTGATAGTACTTCGAGAAGTCGATGGTCGACTCATCGCCAATCACAACGTGGTTCTGTACGGGCTGGAAGGTGATGCAGTTTTCCGCCGAACCGCCAGGCATCGGGTTCATGTACTGGAAGTCGAAGCGCAGCTGGTTTATCGCACCCAGCTTCAGTGCCGGGATTGAGACATCCGTTTTGCCATCCAGAAGACCCTGCAGCACCGGCAGGCGAAGCATCAGGCGGTTAGTATCCTGCGTGCTTTGCAGGCTGAAGGATTGCAGGAACTGGTTGTTCAGGCTGATATCCATGCGCGAGCTGTCTTTGGTCGCTGGCGCGGTATAACGGTAGTTCAGATTGATATCAATGCCGTTGGTGCGCAGCAGGTACAGATCCGGCGGCAAATTCAGTGACAGGCTAATCGGCGCTGGCTCAAGCCCCGTCGCCTGCAGCTGTTCTTCATAGGTTTTCAGCTCGCCAAATGTCACCGCCCGGTCGGTACGCACCCAGTTTGGCGCATCATAAGGTTTACGCGCCAGCAGCGGTTTCACCTCATCCACCACCACGCTGTCACCGCGGAAAAGGACGTTGCCCTGGGCAATGGCTTTTGCGGCCTGCACCAGATCTTTATCGTCGCGGCCAAACACCACCAGCAGCTTCACGTACGGGTTTTCCGGGTGGCTTATCATCTCAACGGTTGGCGCTTTGACGTCCGGATGATCGCGCAGGAAGGCCGGGCGTTTCGCGTTGGTCGCAAACACAATGGCATTTCTGTCCGGCAGTTTGTCATACATCGCCGGGAAGCTCTGTCCACGCCAGCCAGCACGTGAACCAAACCAGGACGCCACAATGGTGGCCGCCAGCTGCTCGGTCACGTCCGGGGATGATGCAAACACCATCGGCAGCGTGAGCGGACGGTTATCACGCGGATCGAAGAACGGAACCGGGAATGCCGAGAGATCGTTTTTCAGCGCCAGCGACTGGTAGGTCATCTGCAGCGAGGAGTTACGCCCGACGTCCATCCACAGCGTGTTGCTGGCCGGGTTTTCGCAGACATCGCGGTAGTGACCGACAAATTCCAGACGGATACGGTTAAAGTCGGTGATGAACAGCGGGTTAATCGGCACCTGCGCCTGGGTTTTCTTGCCCAGCTGCTCTTTGGTGACCGGCAGTACGTCCATCAGCTCATCATTCAGGTAAACCTTCAGCTGAGACTGTGTCGGCAGCAGGGACGGCGACGGCGTGTATTCAAGGTTCAGCACCGCATTAGAGACGACCTCATCGCTGCGCATGCCAAACTCAATGCCGCCGTTAGGGTTGATGCCGCGCAGCACCATACTCCCCGGAGGCGGTGCAATTTGCGCGAAGGTCAGCTTCACGTCCCGCGACGGCGCATTGTCCGCAACGACGGGCGCATTCGCCCCCCGGACGCCCGGCATCACCTGCCCGATGACCTGGCCGTCTGCCGGCAGGGTGTTCCCCTCCGTTGGCTGGTTCGGCATGATATTTTCTGTTTGACCAGGTGCCGCGGTGACAACCGGATCGGTTGCCTGCGCGACGACAGGTACCGTTGGCGCAGGCGTTGCCGCCGCGTTACCAGGAGCTGCGTTAGCCATTGTTGCGGGGAGGACATTCATCCCCATTGCCACTGCACATAACCAGGAAAGTTTTGTTTTCATCGCGTTATCATCATTGTTGAGCCATAACCGGGTCCGCCTGCTTCGCCTCATCCCGCTCAGGACGACGAGGAATGAACGACACGACCCAGGAAACCAGCGAAGTAAGTGACCGGAAAATTAATTTCACCGACGACGGGGCGAATTCTGCAAGGTGACGATAGCCACGGAACCCCAGCTTCAGAATATCCAGCAGGCTTTCCAGAGGTTTATCTTCCGGGAAGCTGTCCTGCCAGAGAGCCCACGTATCCGCGCGGGCAAACGTACACTGCACAAAATCGATATGTTGCTTTTTGGTCAACGGCATCAGCTGCAAACCGACTTCATTGCCCGCCACGCGCACAACCTGCGTCGGGAAGACATACTCCTGCTGGCCGCGCTTAAGCAGCAGGTTAACTTTCTGGCCTTCCAGCACCTTCGCCTGGCCGTTGATTTTGATCCCCAGACCACCGTCAGAGAAGTCGTGCACGGTACAGGAGAAGAGATGGCCATCTTCACGGGCGATCGCCGCAGGCATGCAGATTTCAACGCGATGCGCACGACGAACCTGCTTGCTCTCCACCGACACCGCTACCGCGCCGCCGAGGATAATCAGGTTGTAGAAGACCCAGGCCATACTCACAAAGACGGTCAGGATTTCGTTTTCCGGGCCGTAGAAGTAACGCCAGATACCGGCGATGACGCCAACGATATTCAGCAATACCAGGAAGATATACGGACGGGAAATCACCCAGTCGACGTACTCTTCTTCTACAAGGCCGCCCTTGGCGGTGACGTTAAATTTCCCTTTGTGCGGGTTAATCAGCGCCACCATCGTCGGCGGCGCGATATACCAGGCCAGCACCGTTTCGTAGATTTCACTCCAGAAGGAATGGCGGTATTTACCCTGTATCTTCGAGTTCGTCAGGCTCGCGTGGATCATGTGCGGCAGAACAAACAGCGCAATCATCAGCGCCGGGGCGTAAATGATATAAGCGTGAAGGAGCAGGAACGCCAGCGGCGCGGTCAGGAAGATCAGCCGCGGGATGCCGGATAAGAAGTGGAACATGGCGTTAACGTAGCAGAGACGTTGCGCCAGCTTGAGCCCTTTCCCAATCAGTGGGTTATCGAGACGGAAAATCTGCACCATGCCGCGCGCCCAGCGAATACGCTGACCAATGTGCGCCGACAGAGACTCCGTTGCCAGACCGGCAGCCTGCGGAATACGCATATACGCCGAGGTATAGCCACGACGGTGCAGGCGCAAAGAGGTGTGCGCATCTTCAGTGACCGTTTCGACGGCGATACCGCCAATTTCATCCAGCGGCTTACGGCGGATAACCGCACAGGAACCGCAGAAGAAGGTGGCATCCCACATGTCGTTTCCGTCCTGCACCAGGCCATAGAACAGCGTGCCTTCGTTCGGGGTTTTGCGGAAGCGGCCAAGGTTACGTTCAAACGGATCCGGCGAGAAGAAGTGGTGCGGCGTCTGCATCATCGCCAGCTCTTTCTCCTTCAGGAACCAGCCCATGGTCATCTGCAGGAACGAGCGCGTCGGCACGTGGTCACAGTCAAAGATCGAGACAAACTCCCCTGTGGCATACTTCAACGCGTTGTTGATGTTCCCGGCTTTCGCATGCTCGTGAGTCGGACGGGCGATGTACTCGACGCCAACCTCTTCTGCGAACTGGCGGAACGCCGGACGGTTGCCGTCATCCAGGATCCAGACCTTGAGCTTGTCTTTCGGCCAGTCGATGCCCAGCGCGGCATAAATGGTATTTTTCACCACGCTCAGATCTTCGTTGTAGGTCGGTACAAAGAGATCAACAGACGGCCACTGCGCGGTGTCTTTAGGCAGCGGAACCGGCTGGCGGTTGAGCGGCCAAATGACCTGGAAATAGCCCAGCACCAGCACGATCCAGGCGTAGGTTTCGGCAAACAGCAGCACCAGGCCGCACACCAGGCTGACCGGGTCGTCCCAGTTCAGGGTTGAGGTATAACGCCACCAGATGTAGCGACAGGAGACGGTCAGCGACAGCACAATCAGCATCAGCGCCGAGAAGCGGCCCGGAATACGGCGGACCAGCAGCGCCACGCCCCACAGCAGTATCAGGAAGGTGAACTGTGCCAGAGGGTTGAAAGGTTGCGTAATACAGACCAGCGCCAGAATGAGCGAGAACACGACGATCACGCCGAGGATAAAACGCCGCAGGCCCGGGTGAAGATGCCCGAGCTCTTTATGGTTATCCAGATGGCTGGTCTTATCGCTTACGCTGTTGGGCAGTCTGTCCAGCCACTGGTGGTAGCGCTCACGTAACTGCTGGACGCGGGAGAAGCTGCGCCAGTGCGGCGTTATTTTCTCTGAGCGGGATGACGTGACCACCAGCCAGATGGCCTGAATGAGATAGCGCGCCGGATCCAAAGGACGCGGCCGGTTGGGATTAATGTGCGGATACAGCTCACTGTGCCGGGCACGTATGCGCTGCCAGCGCGGGTGTTCGAGTGGAATAAACATCCAGGCCAGAATCATCCAGAAACAGCCGAGCGCGGCGCTGAATGCCGAAGCACCGTGCCGGCGGAAATGCCGGTAATGTTCGCTCAAACGCGAACTGACCGGTGGGATGAGTAACCAGCTGGCGAGACGACTCATACAGAACTCCCTGCATGCTCCGCCCTGTTGGCGAAGTTCAGCAGACACCAGTTAGCCAGCGTCAGGATCTCTTCTGCCGCCAGTGAATCGCTGCGGTATTCGCCGAGCGGTTGCTTAGACGCAAGGCATTCCGCCATCCCCTCATCACGATGGATGACAATGGGAAGCAGACGGCGCTGGCTTTGCAGCCAGACCTGATACAGATCGTCCTGGATCTGGCTGCCAATGCGCAAATCGTTAATCAGAAGGTGAGCGTTCTGAGGCAGCCCCTGCTGATGCAGGCGGATATGGCAGTTCGCATCGACGTTGACGATGGAAAGTATATGATCGCACTGGGCGATAAGCTGTCGGGTCAGCGTGCCGGCGCCGTGCGGCAGATCCAGCAGGATCCACTTGTAGTGTCCCTTTTCTTTCAGGGTTTGCAGCGCCAGCGTGAACTGCGAAAACAGGCGCTGATACGCGGCTTCATTCTCGCGTTCCGTGGTGGTCAGTTGCCCAAACGGCAGCAGATCGAGCTGGGAGGTATAGCGCATCCCTGCATCCTGCCAGTCTTTATCATCAAGCAGTGCCCGGGCCCAGCCCTCTTCACGAGAAAAGTCGACGTTAAACGACATACGCAACAAATTATCGGCGCAGGCGTCAATAACCAGCACCGATTCACCTAAAAGCTGTAATGACCACGCCAGCGCCGCGGTAACTGATGTGGTACCCACACCGCCACGGACACCCTGTAATCCGAGTATGGCCATCAATGGCTCCCTTATTGTTGATGGGCGAATTCAGCTAATAACGGCCAGCGTTTAATAGCCGCAGCCAACTGTTCCCGCTGGGAAATATCGGTGTAATCTATTTCAGGTAAAGAAAAGGCCTGCGTCAGCGCCAGAAAATCGTTTTGGAATGTGTAACCCAGAGTCGAGTCGACTGGGGTTCCAGGTTCGTTATTATCCATTCTTTTTCCATCCCTTTAAGTAAAATCGCACGCTAAAGAAGTTGCGGGGCTTCCTGCCCTGACAAATTTCATTTACATGCTAAATCTGATGTTCTTTAATTTCAATGTTAGGTTTATTTCTACGCTTTCGCTAGTAAACTGAGATACAGATAAATTAGACGAAAAGAGGGACACCGTGGACTCCATATTTTCTATTGGCATCCAGTCATTATGGGACGAATTGAGCCACATGCCAGTCGGAGGAGTCTGGTGGATTAATACGGACCGTAATGAAGATGCTATCAGTCTGGTAAACCAGACAATTGCTGCTCAGGATAAGGATTCCCGCGTGGCCGTCATTAGCATGGGCGAAGATCCGAAGAAAATTATTACGCTTGAAAGTGGTCGCGGCCCCCAGACGGTGCGATTATTTTCCATGACATCGGAAGCCGATAGTCTATACTTTTTGTCCCGCGACGTTCAGTGCTCTATTGATCCGGATCACTATTTAGTGATTCTGAAATGCGCAAATAACGTCCTGCAAAATATGCCCGCTGAAAAACTGCTGCCTTGGCTGGAAAAAATCAATAAATGGGCAAAATTTCAAAATTGCACGCTATTGATAGTCAATCCCGGCAGTAATAATGACAAGCTGTTTTCACTTTTAATGGGCGAATATCGCTCCCTGTTCGGCCTGGCAAGCGTTCGTGACCAGGCGGGCAGCTATCTCTACGATATTGCATTCTGGTGTAATGAAAAAGGCGTGAGTGCCAGGCAACAGCTTACGCTGAAACATATCGAGGGCGAGTGGCACCTGGCGCAGCAGGAAGAAACCGTGGTGCAGCCGCGCAGTGATGAAAAACGCATCCTGAGCCATATCGCGGTTTTAGAGGGGGCACCCGCCCTGTCGGAAAACTGGACGCTGTTTGAATCTAACGAAGCCCTTTTCCATGAAGCCCGCACAACCCAGGCGGCAACCCTTATTTTCTCGCTGATGCAGAATAACCAGATTGAGACGCTGGCACGGCAAATCCACACCTTACGCCGCCAGCGCGGCAGTGCGTTGAAAATCATCGTGCGCGAAAATAATACCAGCCTGCGCGCCACCGATGAGCGCCTGCTTCTGGGCTGCGGCGCCAATATGGTTATTCCCTGGAATGCGCCGTTGTCACGCTGCCTGACGCTTATCGAAAGCGTTCAGGGCCAGCAGTTTAGCCGCCACGTACCGGAAGATATTTCCACGCTGCTCTCCATGACGCAGCCGATGAAGCTGCGTGGGTACCAAAAATGGGATACCTTCTGCGACGCCGTGGGCAACATGATGAACAACACGCTTCTACCTGCTGATGGAAAAGGGGTTATGGTTGCCCTGCGTCCTGTACCGGGTATTCGCGTTGAACAGGCTCTCACCTTATGTCGCCCGAACCGTACAGGGGACATCATGACCATTGGCGACAATCGCCTGGTGCTGTTTTTGTCCTTCTGCCGGGTAAACGATCTCGATACGGCGCTTAACCACATCTTCCCCCTGCCTACAGGGGATATTTTCTCGAACCGTATGATTTGGTTCGAAGATAATACGATTAGCGCGGAGCTGGTGCAGATGCGTGCGCTCCAGCCTGAACAATGGGCCAAACCGCTCGCAATCAAGAGCGATGCCAAACCGATTCTCAACGCCAGACATGATGGACACGTCTGGCGTCGGGTTCCGGAACCCCTTCGCTTATTAACAGACAACGCGGAGAACGCATCATCATGAACATCAGCGATATCATTCAACTGGTTATATTCTGTGCGCTGATCTTTTTCCCGCTTGGCTACTATGCGCGCCATTCCATACGCCGTATCCGTGATACGGCCAGAGTGCTGTTTATTAAACCTCGCTATGTAAAACCAGCCGGAACACTGACACGGGCATCACACGTCAAGGCAGACCGAAAACATGACTAATTCTACCTATACCGCTTCGTCACCCTCGCCGCTCTGGCAATACTGGCGCGGCCTTTCCGGCTGGAACTTCTACTTTCTGGTGAAGTTTGGCCTGCTGTGGGCAGGCTATCTGAATTTCCATCCCCTTCTCAACCTGGTGTTTATGGCCTTCCTGCTGATGCCGCTGCCGAATATCAGGCTACATCGCTTGCGCCACTGGGTCGCTATACCTGTCGGCTTTGCGCTGTTCTGGCATGATACCTGGCTACCGGGGCCGGACAGCATTATGAGCCAGGGGTCCCAAGTGGCGGGCTTTAGCGCCAGCTATGTCCTCGATCTGACCGAGCGCTTTATTAACTGGCAGATGATTGGCGCGGTGTTTGTTCTGCTGGTTGCCTGGCTGTTCCTGTCACAGTGGATCCGCGTCACGGTGTTTGTCGTCGCGATTATGATCTGGCTTAACGTGCTGACGCTGGCTGGGCCGAACTTTTCGCTGTGGCCTGCCGGTCAACCGACCACCACGGTGACTACCACAGGGGGAAGCGCGGCGGCAACCGTCACAACGGCAGGCGATACGCCTGTGGTGGGCGATATCCCAACCCAGACCGCACCGCCAACCTCAACCAACCTGAACGCCTGGCTCTCCAGTTTCTATACCGCGGAAGACAAGCGACAGACTAAATTCCCGGATGCGCTGCCGGCGGATGCTCAGCCGTTTGAACTTCTGGTGATCAACATCTGCTCTCTCTCCTGGGCTGACGTGGACGCCGCCGGTTTGATGTCTCATCCGCTGTGGTCACACTTCGATATTCAGTTTAAAGATTTCAACTCTGCCACCTCGTACAGCGGCCCGGCGGCGATCCGCCTGCTGCGTGCAAGCTGCGGTCAGACATCGCATAAAAACCTGTATCAACCCGCCGGCAACCAGTGTTATCTGTTCGATAACCTCGCAAAGCTGGGCTTTACGCAGCACCTGATGCTGGGGCATAACGGCCAGTTCGGTAACTTCCTGAAAGAGGTGCGCGAACAGGGCGGCATGCAGGCACCGCTGATGGATCAAACCGGTCTTCCTGTCTCTCTGCTGGGCTTCGACGGTTCGCCCGTTTATGACGATACTGCCGTCCTGCAGCGCTGGCTGCAGACCATCGAAAAAGACAGTAATCCGCGCAGCGCGACGTTCTTTAACACCCTGCCGCTCCACGACGGTAACCATTTCCCGGGCGTGAGCAAAACGGCTGATTATAAAGTGCGTGCGCAGAAGTTCTTTGACGAGCTGGACGCGTTCTTCACGGAGCTGGAAAAATCAGGCCGTAAAGTAATGGTGGTTGTGGTGCCTGAGCACGGTGGTGCGCTGAAAGGTGACAGAATGCAGGTGTCGGGTCTGCGTGATATCCCAAGCCCGTCCATCACTAACGTACCTGCAGGCATTAAATTCTTTGGGATGAAGGCACCGCATCAGGGCGCACCGATTGAGATTACACAGCCAACCAGCTATCTGGCCATCTCAGAGCTGGTTGCCCGCGCCGTTGACGGGAAGCTGTTTGTGGAAGATAGCGTGAACTGGGATCAGCTCACCAGCAAACTGCCGCAAACGGCAGAAGTCTCAGAGAACGCTAACGCG
This sequence comes from Enterobacter sp. CGMCC 5087, assembly GCF_003144775.1. Classification (NCBI taxonomy): domain Bacteria; kingdom Pseudomonadati; phylum Pseudomonadota; class Gammaproteobacteria; order Enterobacterales; family Enterobacteriaceae; genus Enterobacter; species Enterobacter sp. CGMCC 5087. Next base: position 33,331 of record NZ_QFXN01000236.1, read on the forward strand.
GTCGTCATTCAGTATCAGAACAAACCGTACGTTCGCCTGAACGGCGGGGATTGGGTACCGTATCCGCAGTAACAAGGTATGACGTCCCTCTCCCCATCGGGGAGAGGGACTATCTCGACATTATTGCTGGGCGATCCACACCAGCATTTTCAGACTTGCCGAATAGTAGTCGTCTTTAGCGGTGATTTCGGGTTCACCGGAAGACTGCCCCATCGTGAAATCACGTACAGCCAGCAGGCCGCCTTCCATCATGTAGGGCGCATATTCGTTGGTCGTCACGTTAACCCAGGCGGGCGTTTGTTCCCGGGGAAACTGTCCGAACCAGGCCTTCCACGGCGTCAGCAGCGGGCTCTGCTTATCAGACCAGGCAACGTACAGCGGAACACGAATCGCGTCATAGCTCATTCGCGGTGGCCAGCCTTTTGCGGGAGCCAGCTTGCCACCTGATGCCAGTGAAACCCAATCAGTGGGCAGATTCGCTTTACCCGAGCCCATTTTCCCCAGCAGGCGTTTCCCGTCCTTAATCAAATCTCGCCAGACCGGCAAATGACTGCGTCTGGAGAAGGCCTGCCAGGCCGGAAACACGAAATAGGAAGGATTGAGGACCACTTCACCCTCAAGCTTAAACCCCTGGACGCCGGGCAGCATCACGCGGTAACCGGCATAGCGGATCACGCTGTGGTCAATCAGTGCTTTTGTAATTGCATCCGATGCGGCGCTGTAGCGTTTGTCATGCCAGCGGGCGTCGGCTTTCAGCAACGCCCAGGCAATCAGCACGTCGCCATCGGCAGCGTTGTTTTTGTCGGCGACCGGGTTGGACTCTGCGGGATTATAGCGCCAGTAAAACAGACCATTTTCTTTGTTCTTCAGCTGACTGTCTGTCCATTGCCAGAGCTTATCGAACGTGGCTTTATCGTCGTTGGCCACCGCCATCAGCATGGCAAAACCCTGACCTTCCGTATGCGACACGCCGCCATTACCGGTATCAACAATGCGGCCTTCCGGTTTGAAAAAGCGGGCCTTGTAACTCTCCCAGGCCCGATCCGCATGAGAGAGAGGCGAGAACAGCAGACTCATCATGACGGCCAGCGTTGCGCACACGGGTTTTCGCATAATTAACTCGATCCGGTTATTCGGCACTTCGCAGTGAAATCTCACCGCCCATCCAGGGTTTAGTCACGCCATCCTGCTCCAGGAGCAGCGCGCCCTGTGCGTCAATACCGCGTGAAGTCCCGTAGATCTCTTTATCACCAATCAGCAGTTTCACCGGGCGGTTAATGAAGTTATCCAGCTTTTCCCAACGAGACAGGAACGGTGCCAGCCCTTCCTGCTCAAAAAGCGTGAGTGAACTGCGCAACTCTTTAATCATACGCACGGCAAGGGTGTTACGATCGATGACGATCCCCGCCTCCTGGAGGTTAGTCCAGGCCTGATTCACCACATCATTTTGTACATTGCGCATCACCATGTTGAGGCCTGCGCCAATGACGATTTGCGCCGCATCGCCCGTTTTTCCCGTCAGTTCGACCAAAATGCCAGCAAGTTTACGATCGTTGAGGTAGAGGTCATTAGGCCACTTAACACGTACTTTATCCGCCCCCAAATCGTGCAGCACTTCCGCCATGACGATGCCGATGACCAGACTCAGGCCAATAGCAGCGGCCGGGCCCTGATCGAGTCGCCAGTACATAGACAAATAGAGGTTAGCGCCAAATGGCGAAAACCATTTGCGACCGCGACGGCCGCGACCGGCCTGTTGATATTCAGCAACGCAGGCATCGCCGGATGTCAGCTCAGGCAGACGATCCAGAAGATACTGGTTCGTCGAATCAATCACCGGAAGCACCGCAACATTGCCGTGTCCGATCTGGCTGCGGATCGTTTCTTCATTCAGCAATTGAATCGGCTCCGGCAGGCTGTAGCCTTTTCCAGGAACCGTGAACACATCAACACCCCAGTCGCGAAGCGTATGGATATGTTTATTGATAGCAGCACGGCTCATGCCAAGCTGTTCACCCAGCTGCTCGCCAGAATGAAACTCACCGTCAGCAAGGATGCCAATCAGGGTTAAGGGAATGGTATTGTCCTTCACGCGATAGTCTCCACGGCATTAACTTCACCTGTGCAGCCAATGAAGCGAACTTCTGGCTCCAGCCAGACGTTAAATTTTTCGCCCACACGCTGACGAACATAATGAGCCAGCTGTACAACATCATCGCTGGTCGCATCGTGCTGATTAATCAGCACCAGAGCCTGCTGCTGGTGAACGGCAGCACCGCCTACTGAAGTGCCTTTTAGCTGGCATTGATCGATAAGCCATCCTGCGGCAAGCTTCACGCTGCCATCCGCCTGAGGGTAATGTGGCGCGGCTGGCCATCCTTCAAGAAAGACTTTTGCATTTTCGCTGCTGATAACCGGGTTTTTGAAGAAACTTCCTGCGTTTCCGTTTACTTTTGGATCGGGAAGTTTGGTCATCCGCATATGGCAAACGGAATCAAAAACGTCGCGGGCGGTTACGGTAGCCGGATCGAGACGCGTTAAATCTCCGTAGGTCAACACGGGCTGCCAGTTCTTCAACAGGCGCAGGCCCACGGCGACAATCACGTAGCGATCCTGATATTCATGCTTGAAGATACTGTCACGATAGCCAAACCGGCACTGTTCCGCCGTTAAACGCTTAGCCGTTCCGGTCGCCAGTTCGATGCAGTCGACATATTCGCAGACATGTTTCAGTTCGATGCCGTAGGCACCGATGTTTTGAATAGGTGACGATCCGGCGCAGCCTGGAATAAGCGCAAGGTTTTCCAGGCCCGGCATCCCTTTTTCGAGGGTGAATTGCACCAGATGATGCCAGTTTTCACCGGCCCCCACGTGCAGGTGCCAGCTATCGGCACGCTCTTCAACATCAATCCCCATGATGCGGTTAACGATCACCGTTCCCGCAAAATCATCGAGAAACAGGACATTACTTCCTTCGCCCAGAATCAGTACGGGTTCGTTATTTTCTGTTGCGCTTTGCCATGCATCCAGCAGTTGCTGTGCATTATCGGCACGAACAATTTGTTTAGCATTGCGTTGAATGCCAAAGGTATTCCAGGGCTTAAGGGAGTGGTTCATAGACGCTATCCTGATGCAAAAACGCAGGTAGTTTACCGTATAAGCAGGGCGTTGGGGGATTAGTTTGTGCAGCGTATAAACGCAAAAAGGCCATCCTTTCGGATGGCCTCTCTACTTATTTGATGCCTGGCAGTTCCCTACTCTCACATGG
>NZ_QFXN01000237.1:0-37566 GCF_003144775.1 Enterobacter sp. CGMCC 5087
TCAGCAGGCCGCAACCGCTAAATGACAGAAAAATGACTGACTGCTGCATTCCACAGCAAAACCCCGCCTTATACCCTTTTATGCACAAAGTTATCCACAATCATGAACGGATCGCGATGCGATCCCACGAATTGAGCGAGAAGATCAACTATACTAGCGGCAAATATTCTCCTCAGTGCAGGCCCACCCTCATGACCACACAACGCCTCGCCCGCGACTGGCGTCTCCCTACAGCAGGGGTGATGCTGCTGGCACTCCTCTTTGCCGGTTTTACCCTGCATGCGCACTGGAACGCCTTTATCCAGTGGTGCCTCGCCACGCAAATTACGCTGCACCGCTATCTGGTGATGTATCTGCTGCAGCTTAATAACCACCAGTACAGCGGCGGATTATGGCTGTTAACGGGGGCTTTCCTTTATGGTGTCCTTCACGCCATCGGACCCGGGCACGGAAAGTTCATCGTGACGACCTATCTGACCACCAATAAGGAAAGCGAGCTGGCCGCCCGGGTTGTCCCCTTCCTGGGTAGCCTGATGCAGGGCGTCAGCGCCATTCTGTTTGTCTTTATTCTGGCGGTGGGGTTTAACCTCGCCTCGGGGGATATCAGTACCAGCCGCTGGTACGTGGAGAAGATAAGCGCTGTGCTTATTGGCGCATTTGGTGCATTCGTTATTTACCGGGCGCTGAAGAGCCTGCGCCCGCGCAGGATGACTATCTCCGCCATCAAGCCTCTTCATCAGCACGATGAACACTGTGGCTGCGGCCATCACGGCGTAGGTACAGACCTGACGCAGGGCGACTGGAAAACCCGTCTGGGCGTGATTCTGGCAATTGGCGCACGCCCGTGCAGCGGGGCGATCATGATTCTGATGTTTTCGAACGCGCTGGGCATTGTCACCTGGGGAGTGGCCGCGGTCATGACCATGTCTTTGGGCACCGCACTTTCCATTGTGGGGCTTTCCCTGGCTGTACGGTACGCCCGTGAGCGCACGGTGACCTGGTTCGGAGAAAGCGCCTCACTAAGATGGCTGGTGCCAGCAGTCAAAATAGCCGGAGGGATAGTCCTGATCCTGTTTGCGACGGTGCTGTTCCTGACGGTGATCCCCGTCAGCGCCAATGGCGACTACATCGCTGCCGGATGCTAATAAAAGAAAACCCGCCGTTGGCGGGTTTCTTTATTACTCGTTGATGCGTGGATGCTGGTCCACCAGTCGGGAGCGTTTTTTCTGCAGCTCTTCAATCTCTGCGTCAATATCCTCAATCTTCTGCTCTACGTTATCGTAGTGCTCGCGCAGGATCTCTTTCGCTTCCTGGATGTCAGACGCCGCAGGCGTTGCGCCTTTCAGAGGGCGATTCGCCGTCTCCTTCATGGTAAGACCGGTAATCAGACCAATCACCGCAATCACCATCAGGTAATAAGCCGGCATCATCAGGTTCTGCGTGCTCTCGACCAGCGAGGCGGCAAGCGTCGGGGTCAGACCGGCAATCAGCACCGAGATGTTAAAGGCCGCGGCCAGCGCGCTGTAGCGAATATGCGTCGGGAACATCGCGGGCAACGTTGAGGCCATCACCCCGATAAAGCAGTTAAGGATCACCGCCAGCATCAGCAGACCGGCAAAAATCAGCCCCAGCACATCACTGTTAATCAGAATGAATGCCGGAATTGCCAGAGCAAACAGCGCAACGCTTCCCAGAATAATGAACGGTCGACGACCAAAACGGTCACTCAACAGACCCATAATCGGCTGCACAAACAGCATACCCACCATGATGGCGATAATAATCAGCACACCGTGATCTTCCGAGTAGTGCAGGTTATGCGACAGATAGCTCGGCATGTAGGTCAAGAGCATGTAGTAGGTCACGTTGGTCGAAATCACCAGACCAATACAGGTCAGCAGGCTGCGCCAGTGTTTAGTGGCAATCTCTTTGAACGACACCTTCGGACCATCCTGCAGCCCTTCGCGGTCACCCTGCTCGAGTTTATCGACGTGCTGCTGGAAGGCAGGCGTCTCTTCCAGCGCATGACGCAGGTAGAGGCCAATAATCCCCAGCGGCAATGCCAGGAAGAACGGAATACGCCAGCCCCAGTCGAGGAAGTTATCTTCACCCACCACGGTTGAAATCAACACCACGACGCCCGCCCCCAGGACAAACCCGGCAATCGAGCCGAAGTCCAGCCAGCTTCCCATAAAACCGCGCTTACGGTCCGGGGAATACTCGGCGACGAAGATCGAGGCACCGGTATATTCACCGCCTACGGAGAAGCCCTGCGCCATCTTACAAATCAGCAAGAGAATGGGTGCCCAAATGCCGATGGTGGCGTAAGACGGTATAAGGCCGATACAGAATGTACTGATCGACATAATGACGATGGTGATGGCCAGGATCTTCTGACGACCATATTTATCGCCGAGCATACCGAAGAACAGACCGCCCAGCGGGCGAATCAGGAAGGGAACGGAGAACGTACCCAGTGCGGCGATCATCTGCAGGCTGGGATCGGCCCCGGGGAAAAACACTTTACCTAACGCATAGGCTACAAAGCCGTAGACACCAAAATCGAACCATTCCATCGCATTACCGAGCGAGGCTGCGGTAATCGCTTTACGCAGCTTTGCGTCATCAATAATGGTGACGTCGCGAAGCGTGATGGGTTTAATCTTTTTCCTTCTCAGCATAGCTATCCTCGTTGACTCGGCCCTGTCTGTTTCACAGTCCAGTTAGCGTTCTGTGAACCATGGGATCCGCTCCATGCGAATCGCCTTATTCAAGCGTAGCAGGTTTACTTACATTGACGTTTTACGTCGATACAACCGAACCTGTTGACGCCTGCCTGGGCAGTTAATGACCTTTTTACCCTACCAGCGTTTATATTTGTGATCAACTTCACACATATTTTCGCGTCTCGTCAACTCAGTCCAATTTTTGTCAAGGAGTGCAAATAAGCACTTCCTTACCCCACCTAAAGGACATCCTCCCGCGCGTCATTATTTCTTTCTTAACGGAAAAACAAACCACGTTAATTCACATCAGGTTTACATAAATTTTCATCAACAGGAACCGACCTCAGGTTTTACATTGAATATGTGATGGATATAACTAAAACGGTGTTTTATTTTCATTGAATCAATATTCCAATGATCGCATCATAAATCCGAATTCAGCGTTTTATGTGTTTAAGAAAAAGGTTAATTGAGAGCACGCATTTAATTTTGTTGCAGGGCTTTCGAAAAAACACCGCAAGCAATACGAGCAATCGATTGAATTTATTGACTAATTTCTAACACCTATCACCCGTCCTGCGGGTTCCGATGTGAGGTTTGTCTATGAAGATTAAAGCCACGATAGAACGTATACCCGGCGGCATGATGCTGGTTCCGCTGGTGCTGGGCGCCATCCTGAATACTCTTGCTCCCGATACCGGAGCCTATTTCGGTGGTTTCACAAAAGGCATGATAACAGGCACGGTTCCCATTCTTGCCGTCTGGTTTTTTTGTATCGGCGCATCCATTAATTTGCGGGCAACGGGGACAGTATTACGGAAATCCGGAACGCTGGTGATAACCAAAATAGCGGTAGCCTGGGCGGTGGCAATGATATGCGCGATGTTCATTCCGGAGAATGGAATTCAGACCGGGTTCTTTGCGGGTTTATCGGTCCTGGCGATTGTCTCGGCAATGGATATGACCAACGGCGGATTGTACGCCAGCCTGATGAACCAGTACGGAACGAAAGAAGAGTCCGGCGCATTTGTGCTGATGTCTCTGGAGTCCGGCCCATTGATGACGATGCTGATCCTGGGGTCTGCTGGCCTGGCCTCGTTTGAACCGCACCACTTTGTCGGCGCAATCCTGCCCTTCCTGGTCGGTTTCGCCCTTGGCAATCTCGACCGCGATCTGCGTGATTTCTTCAGCAAAGCCACGCCGGTGCTAATCCCGTTCTTCGGTTTCGCACTGGGGAACACCATCAACCTGAAGGTCATTCTCGATACCGGCCTGCTGGGCATTGTGCTGGGTGTCGCCGTGATCGTCATCACCGGTATTCCGCTGATTATTGCCGACCGCGTAATCGGAGGAGGAAACGGCACGGCCGGCGTCGCCGCCTCTTCAGCCGCGGGGGCTGCTGTTGCAAACCCGGTGATTATCGCCCAAATTAACCCGGCCTTCGAACCGGTCGCCGCTTCAGCGACGGCACTGGTTGCCGCGAGCGTAATTGTCACCGCGATTCTGGTCCCCATCATCACGGCGCTGTATGCGAAACGCTACGGGAATATGCAAGTGACCCTGCCTGAACCAAAGCCGATAGAAATGAATCATTAACACACCGCACCATTCCCTCTCCCAACGGGGAGAGGGTGAGGGATTTACCCAAAAATCTCTTCCACCATCCCGTCCACCAGCCGTTTTGCCGAACAAAGCCTCGGCATACCCAGCGCGACGGTCTGCCAGTTTTGCGTCACTGACCAGCTCACCGGATGTTGATCCGCCTGACACCAGTCCCCCAGCCAGCCCAGCATGTCTTTATGATCGATTAAACCCGGAGAGGCTGGCGTTGTCAGCCACTGGTGATAGAAATGGCGGGTCGTGGGGGACGCATTGATGCCCTGTGCCAGATAGTTAGCCGCCATGCTGCGCAGGTTATCCTTAAGCATTGCCGCCACATCTTCATTCGCGAGGCGGCATGCGTCACCAAATGCCCCCCAGCGCAGCTCTTCCAGGACGATAAAACAGCGCCCGGCCAGCGACCAGCCATCATAATGCCCGGCCCGCCAGCGGGTAAAAATCTGCTCGCTGTGCTCACCCGCCTGCACCGTCAGCCCGCGCTGGGTTAGCGCCTTCTCTTTATAGGCGGCGCGTTGGGTAAAATGAGAAGCGAGTTCAGCGTACTGCTGCATCAGACCGGGGGACTGCTGGGCGCGCGGGTGCGTCTGCTGGCGCAAAGCAATCAGTTTCTCTGCCATCAGCGTCAGCGCGAGATGACCCGGGTCAAGCATGCCGGCCAGTTTTTCCGCCAGCCCCAGGCGCAGCGCTGCATTTTCATTGAGCATACCCGCCATCGCCCAGGGGCGTAGCCGGGTATGCGTCATGATTTCCTGAGTCAAACGCTCACGAAACTGAAGCTGTTGTGGTCCCAGGTGAGGATGACGCGCCGCGTCCACTCCCTGAACCAGATCGACCATAAATTTTGGATTAATACACTCCAGCGTTCGCCCGGGGCCGTCCAGTAGTTGTGTTGTCATGGTTGCTCTGCCGCGAATAGAGTTTGAATATCATCGCGTAACAGTCGGGTATCTTCCTGTATCCACGTCGCAGTCGTAATACTTTGCTTCAACAGCTGGCAGAGCGCTCGGGTTGAATGCTCATTCTGTTGACGTACTGCGAGGCTATCACGCAAGCTTTCCTGTAACCCGGTCAGGCACAGCGAAAATTCTGCAAAGAACGTCGCCATTCCTGCCGTAACAGAGACATCGACCTGCGCGGACAAAGCTTTACGTATTTGTTCACAAAACAGCTCAATATGTTGCTTAAATTTGTCATGTAGCTGCGCAATATCGATAACATATCGCGTGCGCGTTTCCACATACTCATCCCAGCCCCAGCCCGGATTATTGAGCCAGCGAGAGACCGTTTCTCGCATGCTGCTCCCGCCTGATGACGGGCCTGCCTGGCTGTCATCCTGCGCTATCGCATCGTTAAACAGCGCCCGCGTATTGAAGTTGAGCTGGTGAGCCTGAAACGCCGGGAAACTGATTCGCGCCCGAAAACCCGCATGGCTCAGATGCTCTTTAATACGCGTTTCGATGGGGCGCATGGCTTCGTTCAGGGAGCGAGCCAGCGTAGATTCAAGCTGGTCGAAGCGTAACGCCAGCTCCCGGCAGATTTTCGTCTGTGCATCCAGCATCACCCGTTCGCAGGAGGAGCGGATTTTACTCAGCGCGATCTGCGCCTTCCCTTCATCGTCCAGAACCAGTTGCTTCAGCTCGTCACCGTGAGGGTTCTGCCGATCGATGCCTGCCAAATCAAGAATATGCTGAGCGCTGAACACCTCGCCAATCGCCTGGTTAAGCGCGGTTTTTTGGGCGCCCATAAAGTCCGCAGTGGCGTTCAGCGCCTCCTCAACTTCATGTTTCACCTCATCGCTCACCACGCTCTGACGCGTCTGGAGAAGCGCCATATCCTCTTCCAGACGTGCGATATTCAGTTCCAGCGCCTCAAAGGCAACCGTCAGCCCCTGATAGCGGAAGTCGAGGTACTCCCGGGCATTTTGTGCGTAGTTGAGCAGCTTGTGCGAGGCCGAACGCAGCGCGTAAAGCGAGGAATTGGCATAGGCGGCGTAGATCAGCTTGCGTATCGGTTGTTCGAAAAGCGAATCTTCCCAGAGCAAATCGGCAGCATGACGAATATGGTCGATATCGTCCAGGTCCGCCGTACGCCAGCGCCGCCCAAGCGCCGCTTCGGCAAAGTCCTGCACCCAGGGTTGCTCCTGATGATCCGGCAGTTGTCCGTGGTTACTCATCTCGTAGCGAGCGCGGTTTGCCAGATAGGCCCACATGGACGAAACGGGGTAGATCTGGCCAGGCGAAATATTGCCTTTCATTAAGGTGCCGGAGATCATCGCCCGGATCTGCTCTTCATCGTCGCTATTGCGATCTTTCTGATCGAACTTATTGACCAGCGCATACAGCGGCACGGATTTTCCCGCAGCAGAAATGGCCTGGCGGACTTCTTCATCAGAGATAGATTTAAGCTGGGTATAATCCATCACGGCCAGCACCGCCGACGCGCGGGACAACTGCTCGCTGAGCATTTTTTGCAGATGCGGCTGTCCGGCCTCATTCGGCCCGGGCGTATCGAGCAGAGTCAGCTGTCCGAGGTGAGCATCCAGACCCGCAAGATGCACGAACTCCACTTCAATCACCGGAATATGTTCGATGGCGGCGTATTCAGAGAAGGGAAACTCCACGCCTAACGCCTGGGAAAGTCTCACCAGGTCGTTGAGGCTTTTCAGACAATAAAATATCGGCTGCGCGCCCAGGTGATGCTTCTCAAAAGCCTCTCCTTTTTCAATGCGCTCCAGCAGCGTATTCATGTCTTTATCAATTTCCAGATGTTGAGCGAGCTTTCCGCGATCGTAATCGCATAGCTTTTTCTGTAGCAGTTGGATCAATTCATCAATGGGCGAGGCATGTGAGAAATGCAGCACCGGCTCCTTCTGACCCGGCGTGTGGCGAATCAGAGTAGGGAGCGCCGTCATCGGACGATTGCGGTTCGGCAACACTTCGGTCCCCACAATCGCATTAATGGTGGTCGATTTCCCCGCTTTCATAGTGCCCACAATAGCCAGGACCATTTCCAGCCGGGTTATTTTTCGTAATTCATTATTCAGCATCGCCTGCTGCGCTTCGACACCGCGCGCGCTAAAATGCAAAGGTAAAACGTTGTTCTTTTCACCCGTAATAGCAGCCGCGGTGCTCTCCAGCATCGCAGTCGGCATAGATTTCAACGTATCAAGGTTTTGCAGGGCGAGCTGTAACAAACGCTCAGCTTCCTGGCTTAATTCAAAAATGGTCTGTGTGTGCATGATAAAAGCCTTTCCTTAACGCAAATTTATTACTTTTATTAAGCCACTGGTATTAATTATGTTGTTCAGGCTTATATGATTACGTGTGGAAAACATGTTCGCCGAAATATAACTGATTGATGATAATCAGAAATATTTCGCTATCCTTGCATGGCGTGTATAGCTCCCCTCCTGGCCTGACGACCAAAGGAAAAAAGCGTAGCCCAATTTTAAGAAACTTCAGGATATATCATCATTATTTACCCACCTAAAAAGAGAGGTAATACGCCCCTGCCAAAAGATATGGATGGCAGCGAAGTCAGGAGATAAATAACAATGTGTCGCTTCACCTTATCCGAAATGAAGGAGCGTAGCAATTTGCTGCAATAAAATATTCGATATATTTAGCGTCATTTCTTCCCAACGTGTTAATGAGGTAAGCATCGCTTAACTGACTGACAGGAAGTGTCACTCCCGATAGGCTTTTTGCATTTTTTTAATTCACAATGTCACCGACAAACGTGTGGATTTGCGCTATACTTGCCGCCTTTTTCGGCACGCTGCCGTCATTTAGCTGGCACTTTCCAGCGCGTTTACACTTTTTGAGGATACCGATATGTCACTCCCACACTGCCCAAAATGCAATTCTGAATACACCTATGAAGATAATGGCATGTTCATCTGCCCGGAATGCGCTCACGAATGGAACGATGCCGAACCATCACACGACGCTGATGCACTTGTCGTCAAAGATGCGAACGGCAATCTGCTGGCGGACGGCGACAGCGTAACCGTGATTAAAGATCTGAAAGTGAAAGGCAGTTCTTCCATGCTGAAGATCGGCACCAAAGTGAAGAATATCCGTCTGGTTGAAGGCGATCATAATATCGACTGCAAAATTGACGGCTTCGGTCCGATGAAGCTGAAATCAGAGTTCGTGAAAAAGAACTGATTTACCCGCCCGGTGGCGCTTCGCTTACCGGGCTTGCGGGAACTACACTTAACGAGCTTTTCTTACGTGAGGTAAAGATTATGCCGTTAAGTCCCTACATCTCGTTCGCCGGCAACTGTGCAGAAGCCACTTCTTTCTACCAGCAAGCCGTCGGCGCAGAGCTTCTCTATAAAATCACCTTCGGCGAAATGCCAAAAAGCGATAACAGCGAAGAAGGCTGTCCGTCCGGTATGCAATTTCCGGATTCGGCTATCGCTCACTCCAACGTCCGCATTGCGGGCAGCGATATCATGATGAGCGACGGGATGCCGCCGGGCAGCAACGCGCAGTACGCGGGCTTCACGCTGGTACTCGACACCCAGGACGTTAATGAAGGCAAGCGCTGGTTCGACAACCTCGCCGCGGGCGGGAACATCGAAATGGCCTGGCAGGAAACCTTCTGGGCACACGGTTTCGGTAAAGTCACCGATAAATACGGCGTGCCGTGGATGATTAACGTCGTTAAGCAACAGCACTAATTTTCGGGCGGTGGGCGGTCTGCCTCCGCCTGTCATCAAACTCCGCTCAACTCTTCAAACTCCCGCAACCCAGACTTAACCCAAATGTCACATTGATGCGCCAGCATGAGGCCACATTTATCGTGAGGCCCAGCACATGCAAACCGTCATCCGCGTCGAGAAACTGAGCAAGACCTTCAATCACAATAAGGCTCTGCATGCCGTTGATCTGACCGTCCAGCAGGGCGACATGGTGGCGCTTCTCGGGCCTTCTGGCTCGGGTAAATCTACCCTACTGCGTCATTTAAGCGGCCTTATCACCTGCGATAAAACGCCGGAAAGCCACGTCGAGCTGCTGGGCAATACCGTGCAGCGCGCGGGGCGTCTCGCCAGCGATATCCGCAAGAGCCGCGCCCAGACGGGCTACATCTTCCAGCAGTTCAACCTGGTGAACCGCCTGACGGTGCTGGAGAACGTGCTGATTGGCGCGCTCGGCAGCACCCCGTTCTGGCGCACCTGTCTGCGCTGGTTCTCCCCTTCGCAGAAGCAGGAAGCCTTGCAGGCGCTGACCCGCGTCGGCATGGCGCATTTTGCCCACCAGCGCGTCTCCACCCTGTCCGGTGGACAACAGCAGCGCGTAGCGATTGCCCGCGCCCTAATGCAAAAAGCGCAAATCATTCTCGCTGACGAACCCATTGCCTCGCTGGACCCGGAGTCCGCCCGCATCGTGATGGAAACCCTGCGCGACATTAACCAGAACGACGGCATCACCGTGGTGGTCACGCTGCATCAGGTGGATTACGCCCTGCGCTACTGCGAACGCATTGTCGCCCTGCGTCAGGGACATGTGTTCTTTGATGGCGCGAGCCATCAGTTTGATAACGAACGTTTTGACCATCTCTACCGCAGCATTAACCGCGTCGAAGAGAACGCGCAGGCTGCTTAATTAAACCCGATCCGAGGAAAGTACATGAGCTACAAAGCCGTTGCCGCGCTGGCCTTTACCAGTATGTTCAGCCTCAGCACCCTGTTAAGCCCGGCGTATGCACAAGAGCAGGAAAAAGCGCTGAACTTCGGCATTATTTCGACGGAATCACAGCAGAACCTGAAGCCTCAGTGGGAACCGTTCCTGAAAGATATGGAAACCAGGCTGGGAATCAAAGTGAACGCCTTCTTCGCCCCGGACTACGCGGGCATCATCCAGGGGATGCGCTTTAATAAAGTGGACATCGCCTGGTACGGCAACCTCTCCGCAATGGAAGCGGTGGACCGCGCGAACGGTCAGGTATTTGCCCAGACCGTTGCGGCAGATGGCTCCCCGGGCTACTGGAGCGTGCTGATCGTCAACAAAGACAGCCCGATCAACAACCTCAACGACATGCTCGCCAAACGCAAAGAGCTGACCTTCGGCAACGGCGACCCGAACTCCACCTCCGGCTACCTTGTCCCCGGCTACTACGTCTTCGCCAAAAACAACGCCTCCGCCAGCGACTTCAAGCGCACGGTGAACGCCAGCCATGAAACCAACGCTCTGGCCGTGGCCAACAAGCAGGTGGACGTTGCTACCAACAACACCGAGAACCTCGACAAGCTGAAAACCTCAGCGCCGGACAAGCTGAAAGAGATCAAGGTTATCTGGAAGTCGCCGCTGATCCCGGGCGACCCGATCGTCTGGCGTAAAAACCTCTCCGAGAGCACCAAGGACAAGGTTTACGACTTCTTCATGACCTATGGCAAAACGCCGGAAGAGAAAGCGGTCCTGGAGCGTCTTGGCTGGGCACCGTTCCGCCCGTCAAGCGACCTGCAGCTGGTCCCGATTCGCCAGCTGGCGCTGTTTAAAGAGATGCAGGGCGTGAAGGACAACAAAGGGCTGAAGGACGACGAGAAGACCAGCAAAGTGGCCGCAATTGAGGCGCAGCTGGAAGACCTCGATCGCCTGACCGCCGCGCTCGGTGCGATGACGAGCGTGAATAAAGCGGTGCAGTAGTGCCTTTCTCCCTCTCCCCGTGGGAGAGGGCCGGGGTGAGGGCATCAGCGCGGACATTTCCCCCTCACCCTAACCCTCTCCCTCAAGGGAGAGGGGACTAAACCCAAAGGAGCCAACATGCAAACCATCACCCTACCGCCGCCTAAGCGCAGCTGGTTCTCGCTCATAAGCTGGGCCATCCTGCTGGCGGTGCTGGTTATCTCCTGGAAGGGCGCGGAAATGGATCCGCTGCTGCTCTTCAAAGACGCGGGCAACATGGCGACCTTCGCCGCCGACTTCTTCCCGCCGGACTTCAGCCAGTGGCAGGACTATCTCAGCGAAATGGCGGTCACCCTGCAAATCGCCGTCTGGGGCACCGCCCTTGCCGTCGTTCTCTCCATTCCGTTTGGCCTGATGAGCGCCGAAAACATCGTGCCGTGGTGGGTATACCAGCCGATGCGTCGCCTGATGGACGCCTGTCGCGCCATCAATGAAATGGTCTTTGCGATGCTGTTCGTGGTCGCCGTCGGCCTGGGTCCGTTCGCCGGCGTGATGGCACTGTTCATCCACACCACCGGCGTGCTCTCCAAGCTGCTTTCTGAAGCGGTCGAAGCCATCGAGCCCGGCCCGGTGGAAGGCATCCGCGCAACGGGCGCCAACAAAATCGAAGAGATCCTCTACGGCGTCCTGCCGCAGGTGATGCCGCTGCTGATCTCCTATTCGCTGTACCGATTCGAGTCCAACGTCCGTTCCGCGACGGTGGTCGGCATGGTGGGCGCAGGCGGGATTGGCGTCACCCTGTGGGAAGCGATTCGCGGTTTCCAGTTCCAGCAAACCTGCGCCCTGATGGTGCTCATCATCGTCACCGTCAGCCTGCTGGATTTCCTCTCTCAACGTTTGCGTAAGCACTTCATCTGAGAAGCGAGGCTTTGTTTTCTATGCACTTATCCAGACATCCGACCAGCTACCCCACCCGCTGGCAAGAGATTGCCGCAAAGCTCGAAGTGGAGTTGCGCACGCACTACCGCTGCGGAGACTACCTGCCCGCCGAGCAGCAGCTTGCCGACCGCTATGAAGTGAACCGCCACACCCTGCGTCGCGCCATTGACCAGCTGGTCGAGCGCGGCTGGGTCCAGCGCCGTCAGGGCGTGGGCGTGCTGGTGCTGATGCGCCCGTTCGACTACCCGCTGAACGCCCAGGCGCGCTTTAGCCAGAACCTGCTGGATCAGGGCAGCCACCCGACCAGCGAAAAGCTGCTCTCGGTATTGCGTCCGGCCTCCAGCCACGTGGCGGATGCGCTGGGTATTCAGGAGGGCGACGACGTCATTCACCTGCGCACCCTGCGTCGCGTTAACGGCGTGGCGGTATGCCAGATAGACCACTACTTTGCGGACCTCGCCCTCTGGCCCGTGCTCCAGCATTTCTCCAGCGGCTCGCTGCATGATTTTCTTCAGGATGCGACCGGCATTGCGCTCAAGCGCACCCAGACGCGCATCAGCGCCCGTCGCGCGCAGGCGAAAGAGAGCAAGGTGCTCGAAATCCCCAATATGGCCCCGCTGCTCTGCGTACGCACCCTCAACCACCGTGACGGCGAGATCAACGCGACGGAATACTCCGTCAGCCTGACCCGCGCCGACATGATCGAATTCACCATGGAGCACTGAATGCACTTCGACACCGCAACCCGACAGCGCTGGATGCGCGTGCTGGCCCAAAGCCAGCCTGCCGCGCTCTCTGCCCGCATGAGCGCCCTTAGTCTGGCACCTGATTACGACACCCTTCGCGCCCCGGAGATCGGCCTCGTTCAGATCCAGGCGCGCATGGGCGGCACCGGCGAGCGCTTTTTCGCCGGAGACGCCACCCTCACCCGCGCCGCGATCCGTCTGAACAGCGGCACGCTGGGCTACAGCTACGTGCTCGGGCGTGATAAAGCCCACGCCGAGCGCTGCGCGGTGATCGACGCGCTTTTACAGGAACAACCCTATTTCCAGACGTTAATGGAAATCCTTATTGCCCCGCTGGAAGCCGACCGCGCCGCGCGCATTGCCGCGCGTCAGGCCGAAGTGAATACCAGCCGGGTCGACTTCTTTACGCTCGTTCGCGGAGACAACGCATGACGCTTCAACCTGCTTTTACCCTGGCCGTCCAGGATGCCCAACACAGTTTTCGTCGCCTGCTGAAGGCGATGAGCGAGCCGGGCACGATCGTCTCGCTGCACCAGCTCTCCCAGGGCTGGCTGCCGCTGAACCTGGCGACCACCAGCGTGCTGCTGACGCTTGCCGATAACGACACCCCGGTGTGGCTTTCGGGCGCGCTGTCGAACGATATCGCCAGCCAGAACCTGCGTTTTCACACCAGCGCTCCGCTGGTCGATCAGCCCCAGCAGGCGGTTTTTGCCGTGGCTGACGAGCAAATCAGCCATGAGCAATTGAACGCCCTGAGCGAAGGCAGCGCCGTCGCCCCGGAAACCAGCGCCACGCTGATCCTGCAGGTCTCCAGCCTGAGCGGCGGCCGCATGCTGCGCCTCACGGGGGCGGGCATCGCCGACGAACGCATGGTCGCACCGCAGCTGCCGGAGTGCATCATTCACGAGCTGACCGAGCGCCCGCACCCGTTCCCGCTGGGCATTGACCTGATCCTGACCTGCGGCGAGCGCCTGCTGGCAATCCCGCGGACCACCCACGTGGAGGTGTGCTGATGTACGTTGCCGTCAAAGGGGGCGAGAAGGCCATCGCCGCCGCCCATGCGCTGCAGGCGCACAGACGACGGGGCGATGAACGGCTTCCCGAGCTGAGCGTCGCCCAGATTGAACAGCAGCTAAACCTCGCCGTAGACCGCGTGATGACCGAAGGCGGCATCGCCGACCGCGAGCTGGCGGCGCTGGCCCTGAAGCAGGCCAGCGGCGACAGCGTGGAAGCCATCTTCCTGCTGCGCGCCTACCGCACCACGCTTGCCAGACTGGCGGTCAGCGAGCCGGTGAATACGGCACAGATGCGCCTGGAACGCCGCATTTCTGCCGTTTATAAAGACGTTCCCGGCGGCCAGCTGCTTGGCCCCACCTACGACTACACCCACCGCCTGCTGGATTTTACCCTGCTGGCGAACGGCGAAACGCTGACGCTCAGCACCTCCGACGCCGAACAGGAACCGTCTCCGCACGTCTTCAGCCTGCTGGCAAAACAGGGCCTGGCGAAGGCGGAAGAAGATTCTGGCGCGCAGCCGGATGACATCACCCGCACGCCGCCGGTTTACCCGTGCTCGCGCTCGTCCCGCCTGCAGCAGCTGATGCGCGGCGACGAAGGCTATCTGCTGGCGCTGGCCTACTCCACCCAGCGCGGCTACGGGCGCAACCACCCGTTTGCAGCCGAAATTCGCAGCGGCTACATCGACGTCGAGATCGTACCGGAAGAGCTGGGTTTTGCGGTGAACGTCGGCGAACTGCTGATGACCGAATGTGAAATGGTCAACGGTTTCGTCGCCCCGGAAGACGAAGACCCGCACTTTACCCGCGGCTACGGGCTGGTATTCGGCATGGGCGAGCGCAAGGCCATGGCCATGGCGCTGGTCGACCGCGCCCTGCAGGCACCGTACTACGGCGAGCACGTTGCAGGCCCGGCGCAGGACGAAGAGTTCGTGCTGGCCCACGCGGATAACGTTGAGGCCGCCGGTTTTGTCTCGCACCTCAAGCTGCCGCACTACGTCGATTTCCAGGCCGAACTGGAACTGCTGAAACGCCTGCAACGGGAGCGCAAAAATGGCTAACTTAAGCGGCTACAACTTTGCCTATCTGGATGAGCAAACCAAACGCATGATCCGCCGCGCCATCTTAAAAGCGGTGGCCATTCCGGGCTATCAGGTGCCGTTCGGCGGCCGCGAAATGCCGATGCCCTACGGCTGGGGCACGGGCGGCATCCAGATTACCGCCAGCGTGATCGGCGAGGCGGACGTGCTGAAGGTCATCGACCAGGGCGCCGACGACACTACCAACGCCGTGTCGATCCGCAGCTTCTTCCAGCGCGTCACCGGCGTCAATACCACCGAAAAAACCGAAGACGCCACGCTGATCCAGACCCGACACCGCATCCCGGAAACCCCGCTCACTGAAGATCAGATTTTGATTTTCCAGGTGCCGATCCCGGAGCCGCTGCGCTTTATCGAGCCGCGCGAAACGGAAACCCGCACCATGCACGCGCTGGAAGAGTACGGCGTCATGCAGGTGAAGCTGTATGAGGACATCGCCCGCTTCGGCCATATCGCCACCACCTACGCCTACCCGGTGAAGGTGAACGGGCGCTACGTGATGGACCCGTCGCCAATCCCAAAATTCGATAACCCGAAGATGGACATGATGCCCGCCCTGCAGCTTTTCGGCGCCGGGCGCGAAAAACGCATCTACGCCGTCCCGCCTTATACGCGTGTCGAAAGCCTGGATTTCGACGATCACCCGTTTACGGTGCAGGAGTGGGACGAGCCGTGCGCCATCTGCGGATCCAAACACAGCTATCTGGACGAAGTGGTGCTGGACGATACGGGCAAACGGATGTTTGTCTGCTCCGACACCGATTACTGCCGCCAACAGAGCGAGGCGAACGGCCAATGAAACCGCTGCTTTCGGTTAATAACCTGACTCACCTGTATGCGCCGGGCAAAGGCTTTAGCGACGTATCGTTCGAGCTGTGGCCGGGCGAGGTGCTGGGGATCGTCGGCGAGTCCGGCTCCGGCAAAACGACCCTGCTGAAGTCCATCTCCGCGCGCCTGACGCCGCAGAACGGCGACATTTTGTATGAGGGCGCCTCGCTGTACGGCATGAGCGAGGCCGAGCGCCGCCGCCTGCTGCGCACCGAGTGGGGCGTGGTGCATCAGCACCCGATGGACGGCCTGCGCCGTCAGGTCTCCGCCGGGGGCAACATCGGCGAACGCCTGATGGCTACCGGCGCGCGCCACTACGGCAACATCCGCGCCACCGCCCAGCACTGGCTGATCGATGTGGAAATCCCCGCCTCACGCATCGACGACCTGCCGACAACCTTCTCCGGCGGGATGCAGCAGCGCCTGCAGATTGCGCGCAACCTGGTCACCCATCCGAAGCTGGTGTTTATGGATGAACCCACCGGCGGGCTGGACGTCTCCGTGCAGGCGCGCCTGCTCGACCTGCTGCGCGGCCTGGTGGTGGAGCTGAACCTCGCGGTGGTGATTGTCACCCACGATTTAGGCGTTGCGCGCCTGCTGGCGGACCGTCTTCTGGTAATGAAGCAGGGCCAGGTGGTGGAAAGTGGGTTAACCGACCGGGTGCTCGACGATCCGCACCATCCGTACACCCAGCTGCTGGTGTCGTCCGTATTGCAGAATTAAGAGGCCAACATGATCCGCGTAGAAAACGTAAGTAAGACCTTTGTGCTCCACCAGCAAAACGGCGTGCGCCTGCCGGTGCTGCAAAATGCCTCTCTGGAGGTCAGCCGCGGTGAATGCGTGGTGCTGCACGGCCATTCCGGCAGCGGAAAATCCACCCTGCTGCGCTCCCTGTACGCTAACTACCTCCCGGACGAAGGCCACATCCGCATTCGCCACAACGATGAGTGGGTCGATCTAATGCAGGCCCCCGCGCGTAAAGTGCTGGAAGTGCGCCGCACGACGATCGGCTGGGTGAGCCAGTTTCTGCGGGTGATCCCGCGGATCTCCGCCCTGGACGTGGTGATGCAGCCCCTGCTGGATCTCGGCGTGCCGCGCGAAGCCTGTGCCGCCAAAGCCGCCAGCCTGCTGACGCGCCTCAACGTGCCGGAGCGTCTGTGGCACCTCGCTCCGTCGACCTTTTCCGGCGGCGAGCAGCAGCGCGTCAATATCGCCCGCGGATTTATCGTCGATTACCCGATTTTACTTCTGGATGAACCCACCGCCTCGCTCGACGGTAAAAACAGCGCCGCCGTGGTGGAGCTGATCGAACAGGCCAAAGCGCGCGGCGCGGCGATCGTCGGGATCTTCCACGACGACGCCGTACGCAGCCGCGTGGCGGACAGATTGCACCCGATGGGGACAAACGCATGATTATCAATAACGTCAGGCTGGTGCTGGAAAATGAAGTCGTTAATGGCTCGGTTGAAGTTCATGAAGGCGTTATTCGCGCCTTTGCCGAAACCCAGAGCCGTACTCCTGAAGCGATGGACGGTGAAGGCGGCTGGCTGCTGCCGGGGCTGATTGAGCTTCATACCGATAATCTGGACAAATTCTTCACCCCGCGCCCGAAGGTCGACTGGCCCGCCCATTCGGCGATGAGCAGCCACGACGCGCTGATGGTCGCCAGCGGCATCACCACCGTGCTGGACGCGGTGGCGATTGGTGACGTGCGCGACGGCGGCGACCGCCTGGAGAATCTCGAGAAGATGATCAACGCCGTGGAGGAGACGCAAAAACGCGGCCTCAACCGCGCCGAGCACCGTCTCCACCTGCGCTGCGAGCTGCCGCACCACACCACCCTGCCGCTGTTTGAAAAGCTGGTCGGACGCGAGCCGGTCTCGCTGGTCTCCCTGATGGACCACTCGCCGGGGCAGCGCCAGTTCGCCAACATTGAAAAGTATCGCGAATACTATCAGGGCAAATATTCTCTCAGCGATGCCGAGATGGCGCGCTACGAGGAAGAGCAGTTGGCGCTTGCGGCGCAGTGGTCGCAGCCAAACCGTCTCAGGATTGCCGCGATGTGTCGGGACCGCAATATCGCGCTGGCCAGCCATGACGACGCCACGCACGATCACGTGTGTGAATCCCACCAGCTTGGTAGCGTGATCGCCGAATTTCCCACCACGTTTGAAGCAGCGGAAGCCTCCCGCAGGCACGGTATGAACGTGCTGATGGGCGCGCCAAATATCGTGCGCGGCGGATCGCACTCCGGCAACGTGGCGGCAAGCAAGCTCGCTTCCCTCGGCCTGCTGGATATCCTCTCGTCCGACTACTACCCCGCCAGCCTGCTGGATGCGGCGTTCCGGGTTGCCGACGACGAGAACAACACCTTTACGCTGCCGCAGGCGATTCGACTGGTGACGAAAAACCCGGCCTCGGCGCTTAATCTTCAGGATCGCGGGGAAATCGCCGAGGGTAAACGCGCGGATCTGGTACTCGCCCACCGCAAGGGCGAGCACGTTCACATCGACCACGTCTGGCGTCAGGGAAAAAGGGTGTTCTGATGGGAAGGCTCATCTGGTTAATGGGGCCCTCCGGCTCCGGTAAAGACAGCCTGCTGTCCGCCTTACGGCAGCGGGAACATCCGCAGCTGCTGGTCGCGCACCGCTATATTACCCGCGCGGCCAATGCAGGGAGTGAAAACCATATCGCCCTGAGCGAGCAGGAGTTTTTCATCCGCGCCGGGCAAAACCTGCTGGCGCTGAGCTGGCACGCCAATGGCTTTTACTATGGCGTGGGCATCGAAATCGACCTCTGGCTGCACGCGGGTTTTGACGTGCTGGTTAACGGCTCGCGTGCGCATCTGCCACAAGCGCGCGCCCGCTATGAGGCGGCCCTGCTGCCGGTCTGTCTGCAGGTTTCGCCGGACGTCCTGCGCAGCCGGTTGCAGAACCGGGGGCGTGAATCAGCCCGTGAGATCGATCTGCGGCTTGAGCGCGCGGCCCGCTATGCCCCGTCGGACTGCCACATCCTCAATAACGACGGAAGTTTGCTACAGTCAGTCGATACCTTTTTATCGCTTATCCGTCAGAAGGAGAAACAGCATGCCTGACTGCCAGCTTCGCCCCGCCACCGCCGACGATGCGCAGATTGTTTACGCCCTTATCTGCGAACTGAAGCAGGCAGAGTTCGACCATCAGGCGTTCCACGCCGGATTTCTTGCCAACCTTCAGGATCACAATATGCGCTACCAGCTTGCCGAGCTGGGCGGACATGTTGTCGGCATGATCGGCCTGCATATGCAGTTTCACCTCCATCACGCGCGCTGGATCGGCGAGATCCAGGAGCTGGTGGTGATGCCGCAGGCGCGAGGGTTAAAGGTCGGAAGTCAGCTGCTGGCCTGGGCGGAAGAGGTGGCACGACAGGCCGGCGCGGAGCTGACCGAACTTTCCACCAGCGTGAAGCGCACCGACGCGCACCGTTTTTACGTTCGTGAAGGATACACGCAGAGCCATTTCCGATTCACCAAACCGCTGTAGAGGTGCGCTATGAGTCTGACCATCACGTTGACGGGAACGGGTGGCGCCCAGCTGGTGCCGGTCTTTGGCTGCGACTGCGCGGCGTGTCGCCGGGCGCGCCTGCAGGACAACTATCGCCGTCGCCCGTGCAGCGCGGTGGTGAAATTCAACGATGCCGTCACCCTGCTGGATGCCGGTATTCCGCACCTGATGGACGACTGGCCGGCGGGCAGCTTCCAGCAGTTTTTGCTCACCCATTACCATATGGATCACGTTCAGGGGCTGTTCCCCTTGCGCTGGGGCGTGGGGGCGACGATCCCGGTTTACGGTCCGCCGGACGACGCCGGATGCGACGACCTGTTTAAGCACCCCGGCATTCTGGATTTCAGCCACAGGGTCGAACCGTTTGTGATGTTTGAGCTTCAGGGTTTGCGGGTCACGCCGCTGCCGCTCAACCATTCGAAACTGACCTTCGGGTATTTGCTGGAATCGGCCCACAGCCGCGTGGCCTGGCTTTCCGATACCGCCGGATTGCCGGAAAAAACGGTGAAGTTCCTGCTCAACAACCAGCCGCAGGCAATAATTATCGACTGCAGCCATGAACCGCGCGAGGAAACGCCGCGAAACCATTGCGACTTAAATACCGTGATTGCGTTAAACGAGATAATTGGCTGCCCGCAGGTGATCCTGACGCACATCAGCCATCAGTTTGACGTGTGGATGATGGATAACCCGCTGCCGCAGGGCATAGAAGCGGGCTATGACGGGATGGTGCTGGTGCTGGATTAGGTTTTCTCCCTCTCCCGTGGGAGAGGGTTGGGGTGAGGGCAACAGGCCGCACTTAGCCTCGATCGTAATCGTCTTCTAACCTGCGCTCATCTTCTTCTAACCGACGGCGATCGTCATCCAGCTGACGCTGACGTTCATCTAAACGGCGGCGTCTGTCTTCAAGCTGCCGACGACGATCGTCGTACTGTCGACTGTCGATTTGACGGCTGCGGTCATAACGATCGTCGTCGTCATTGCTGCGGCTGCTGCTGGGGTTATAGGCATCGTTGATCGCCTGCTGAATGTTGCCAATAGCATCATCAACAATATCGGCATGAGCCAGTTGGCTGGTGAGTGACAGCAGACCGAATAACAGAGCAGTTGAGTAACGTTTCATAAGGCCAGACTCGCAGGTGAACTGGCCTTACGATAATGAACGGCGGGAAGCCGGGGTAGCGGAGGAATCTCAAATTCAGTTGTGTCCTGGGACTTCCATCAGTTGATTCGCACGCTGTTTATTTTCTGCGACCAGGACGATGCCGTAGCATTTTTGATCCGGCGAATGGCTCCAGATACGATCTTCGGGGATACACCCTCCGTCATAGATAACCTTGCTACCATCATACGGCCAAAATGCGCCCTGCTCGGTATCGAGAACAAATACAGCGATTTGGTCAGACTCGCGGGCAATTTTCTGCCAGAGCATCTTCCCACCCTCATACTGTTCAAAGTCGCTGACAAGTGTCACGCCACACTGTAATACCAGGGCTTCATACAGGCGAGTTGCCAGTCCCTTGTCACGCTCGGCGGGATCAACACAGATACCTTCTACCTGAATAACATTGGCATCTTCCCAACAGCGCTCGACGGCAATGATATCTTCACCCAAATGCGTTTTACGTTGTAAATCCAGGGCAGCAACAACCCGATGCCGGGGCACCCCATCGAAGGTTTCGATATCCGCTTCAATAATCGCAGCTCTTGGCGTCTGGCTATCAAAAATAACATGTAGCACTCGCCCGGAAAGCTCAAACTCATCAACGAGTTTAAACGACCTGGCAATTGTGCTCGGGCTGTATGTTGTAGGCATCACGATCATTTGTGAGTCCCCCTTTGTGAGTACCGGCATAATTCCTTTTATATCCCAATCTGCTAAATTTTGCGCAGATTAACATCACCGGCGTCAACGATGCTTTTGATGAAATCCTAAACAGGGGCATTTAAAAACATATTTTCCGCAGAGCCTGCGCCAGCTGCACCCGCGTAAACGGCTTGCGCAGTAGCTGGACGTCCGGCAGCTGAGGGTTATGCGCGGGCCGTAGATCCTGGCCGCTGATCAGCAGTACAGGAAGCTGCGGATAATGGCTGCGCACATGGTTAATCACCTCGGCGCCGCTGAGGCTGCCGGGCAGCATCAGGTCGCTGATAAACATGCCAATATCCGGTGAAGCCTCCAGCATATTCAGCGCCTGTTCGCCGTTGTCCGCTTCCAGCGTCAGGTAGCCGAGCTGATGCAGCTGCTCGCACAGGGTTTGCCGAACATCAGCTTCATCTTCCAGCACCAGCACCAGCCGCTCGCTATCGACGGAGGCGGTAGCTGACAGCGCTTCATCGTCTGCAGCGGCGGGCAGCACGGAGCGCGGGAGGTGAAGCCGAACGGTCGTTCCCTGCCCCGGCGCGCTTTCAATCTCCACGCGCCCCCCGGACTGGCGGACAAAGCCGTAGACCATCGACAGGCCTAACCCGCTTCCGCTTCCGGTCTGCTTGGTGGTGAAGAACGGTTCAAAGACCCGGGATTTCACCTCCTGCGACATGCCGCTGCCGCGGTCAATCACCTCCAGCGCCACCATATCCTGCCTGCGCCCGTCGCTGCGGGTGACGCGCTGATTCCAGGTCCGGATTTTAATCACCCCGCTTTGCCCTTCCATCGCATCGCGCGCGTTCATCACCAGGTTGATGATGGCGTTTTCCAGCTGGCTAACGTCAATCCACGCGGGCCATGCCGGGGTTTGCGCTTCAATCTCCAGGCTCAGGGTGGCAGGCAGGGAGTGGCGCATCAGTTCCCTGAGGTTCTCCAGCAGCGGCAGCATCTCTACCGCATGCGGCGTCAGGGACTGCTTGCGGGAAAATGCCAGCAGGCGCTGCGTCAGTAAGGCACCACGCTCGGCCGCCTTCAGCGCCCGGGTAATGCGCGGCGCGTCTTTCGATTCGGGGTCGGTGAGCTCAAGGCTGCCGATGATCACCGCCAGCAGGTTGTTAAAATCATGCGCCAGCCCGCCGGTCAGCTGTCCAACCGCCTTCATCTTCTGGCTGTGCAGCAGCGCCTCTTCCAGCCCCTGACGCTCAACGCGGTCAATCTCCATCTGCGTGGTTTTCTCTTTCAGCAGGCGCGTGGTGTGCTCAAGCGAGGCGGTATTGCGGGCAAAAACGTTAAACGCGCGCGCCAGCTCGCCCAGCTCATCGCGCCGCTGGAGGGCGGGAACGGACACGTCCTGTTCGCCGTGAGCAAGGCGCGACATCGCCCGGGAAATGGCCGTCAGGTTAGAGGCCAGATTGCGGTAGATATACCAGCAGGCGCACCCGGTGATGATCAGCGCCAGCACGGCGAAGAAGCTGATAAACACGCTGATGGACTGCAGCTCGTGATGGCTCTGGGCAGTGCGAAGCCGGGAGGCCTGCGCCACCTGCCCGACGTACTGATTAATGTCGCTGTTGAGGATCGCCACCAGCGCCTTGATGTGGAACATATACCAGCTTATCGCCAGATCGCTCTCTTCCAGCTGCTTCGACAACGGGGCGAGCTTGCCTAACTCGGCGTTAAAATCTGGCAGAACCACCTTCACGACCGGCTGTACGGCGCTACGGGGCAGCGCTGCGGCCACGGCGTCCAGCTGCTGAACGGTCGCGCGCGGCGAAGGAGTGTCGATGGCGGCGGCGATCAGCCGGTCCATCTCCATCAGCTGCTGCGCATCCGGTACGTTGCTGTCGTAACGGCGGTTGATGTCCTGAAGATGACGCAGGTAGCTCTGGCTTTGATACAGCGAGCTCAGCAGCGCGTTACGCTCCAGATGGCGGCGCTGTCCGCGCTCAAGCATCTCCGTCACGCTCTGCTGTAGCTCATTGCTTCGTTGAATAATGCGCGCCACCAGCGCCGGCTCCTGCTGCGCCAGCGGCGCATCCGCAAGCTGTTCCAGCGAGCGGCGCAGCGCCATTTGCGTCTGCTTAAGGCGCTCGGCTTCGCCTTTGTACTCCAGCGCCCCGACGACCTGTGAAAGCCGCACCGCCGCCGTGGCCACGTTGGCGGTATCGCGGGCCAGGTTCATGCTTCCGGTCATATCGTCCAGCGTTTGCTGCTGAACCTGCTCCTGGATTTGACTGGCGTGACGAAAGCCAAGCACCGCCACGCCGCTCACCATCAGCGTCACGGCGACCACCAGCAGATTAAAAATCAGCAGGCGGCCTCGGGCGCTGGCGAAAAAGGGCGGACGGCGTGATGACATGGGTTTGGGCTCCTGAGCGGTTTGGTGCCCTCACCCTGGCCCTCTCCCACCGGGAGAGGGAAAAGGAAAATGTGATGGCGATTAGCTATTCATAACTATGACAAATATGAACAGCTTCTGACATTTTGCATTTACGCACCTGTGATGAAGTGCAGATATCGGCATTCGCAGGAGATCCGCCATGAGCAGAACCCCGGTATTAGAGATGCGCAACATTGCCAAAACGTTTGGCAGTTTCCACGCGCTCAAGGGTGTGGATTTGACGGTTTTTCCTGGTGAGATCCACGCGCTGATGGGTGAAAACGGCGCGGGAAAAAGCACGCTGATGAAAATCCTCGCGGGGGCCTATACCGCCACCCACGGCGAGATCCTGATTGACGGTCAGCCGTTTCACATTAAAGGGCCGAAGGATGCGCTGGCCGCGGGAATCACCCTGATTTATCAGGAGATGCAGCTCGCGCCCAATCTGACCGTAGCCGAAAATATCTTCCTCGGCAGCGAGCTGTC
Source organism: Enterobacter sp. CGMCC 5087 (assembly GCF_003144775.1). NCBI lineage: Bacteria > Pseudomonadati > Pseudomonadota > Gammaproteobacteria > Enterobacterales > Enterobacteriaceae > Enterobacter > Enterobacter sp. CGMCC 5087. The sequence continues at coordinate 23,883 of NZ_QFXN01000237.1, forward strand.
GCGCGGCGGGATGGTGCAGCGCAAAGAGATGGCTGCCCAGGCGCAGGCGGTGATTGACCGCCTCGGCGCACAGTTCAGCGCTACCGATCTGGTGATGAAGCTCACCATCGCCGAACAGCAGCAGGTAGAAATTGCCCGCGCGCTGCACCGCAACAGCCGCATTCTGGTGATGGATGAACCCACCGCCGCCCTCTCCTCGCGGGAAACGCATCGCCTGTTTGAACTGATTTTGCGCCTGCGCGATGAAGGGATGGCGATCATCTATATCAGCCACCGCATGGCGGAAGTGTATGAACTCTCTGACCGCGTCAGCGTTCTGCGCGACGGGCAGTACGTCGGCAGTCTGACGCGCGACAAGCTCAACGCTTCCGAGCTGGTGCGCATGATGGTGGGACGACCGTTAAGCGACCTGTTCAACAAGGAGCGTGATATCCCCCTCGGCAGCCCGCGCCTCAACGTGCATCACCTCACCGACGGTAAAAAAGTACAGCCCTGCAGCCTGCAGGTGCGTTCCGGCGAAATCGTCGGGCTGGCGGGGCTGGTCGGGGCAGGACGTTCCGAGCTGGCACAACTCATCTTCGGCGTGCGCAAAGCCACGGGCGGCATGATTGAGGTCGACGGCGAGCCGGTGGTGATCCACTCCCCGCGTGCGGCCATCGAAAACGGCATCGGTTTTCTCACCGAGAACCGCAAGGAGCAGGGACTGTTTCTGGAGCTGGCGGCGCAGGAGAACATCACCATGGCGACGCTGGAGCGCGACGCCACCTTCGGCATGTTAAACCGCAAAAAAGCGCAGGCCATCTCCGATGACGCCATCGCCCTGCTTAACATCCGCGTGCCGCATGCTCAGGTGCGCGCGGGCGGGCTGTCGGGCGGCAACCAGCAGAAGCTGCTCATCTCCCGCTGGGTCGCGATTGGCCCACGCATTCTGATTCTGGACGAACCCACGCGTGGCGTGGACGTCGGGGCGAAAAGCGAGATCTACCGCATCATGAACCAGATGGCGCGCAAAGGGGTGGCGATTTTGATGATCTCCAGCGAGCTGCCGGAAGTGGTGGGGATGAGCGACCGGGTGTACGTGATGCGCGAAGGCAGCATCGCGGGCGAGCTTCACGGGCGTGACATCTCTCAGGAAAACATTATGACGCTGGCAACCGGCGTGAACGACACTCATCATCAGGCGGTGCAATCATGACAACTCCAACCCATCCGCAGCAGGTGGCGAAATCCGCCTCCGCCAAAAAAATGCTGATGAGCGATCTGATGCAAACGGTCGGTATTTTGCCAATTCTTATCCTGATTGTGGCGGTATTTGGCTTTATTGCCCCGAACTTCTTTACCGAGAGCAACCTGCTCAACATTACCCGTCAGGCGTCGATCAACATCGTGCTGGCGGCGGGAATGACCTTCATCATTTTAACCGGCGGGATTGACCTCTCCGTGGGCTCGATTCTGGGCACTACGGCGGTAGCGGCGATGGTGGTCTCGCTTATCCCTGAATTTGCGATGCTCTCCATTCCGGCCGCGCTGATGCTCGGCATGGTGCTGGGCCTGTTCAACGGCGCGCTGGTGGCCTTTGCCGGGCTGCCGCCCTTCATCGTGACGCTCGGCACCTATACGGCGCTGCGCGGCGCGGCCTATCTGCTGGCGGACGGCACGACGGTCATTAACTCCAACATCAGCTTCGAGTGGATCGGCAATAACTACCTCGGCCCGATTCCGTGGCTGGTAGTCATTGCCCTTGCGGTGATTGCGGTGTGCTGGTTCATCCTGCGCCGCACCACGCTCGGCGTACATATCTACGCGGTGGGCGGCAACATGCAGGCGGCGCGACTGACCGGCATTAAGGTCTGGCTGGTGCTGCTGTTTGTCTACGGCATGAGCGGCCTGCTCTCCGGCCTCGGCGGCGTCATGAGCGCCTCACGCCTGTACAGCGCTAACGGCAACCTCGGCACGGGCTACGAGCTGGATGCGATTGCGGCGGTGATCCTCGGCGGCACCAGCTTCGTCGGCGGGATCGGCACGATCACCGGCACGCTGGTCGGCGCCCTGATCATCGCCACCCTCAACAACGGCATGACGCTGATGGGCGTCTCCTACTTCTGGCAGCTGGTGATCAAAGGGGCGGTGATCATCATAGCGGTGCTGATCGACAAATACCGTACCCGACACCATCAAAGTGCATAACAACAAAACCCTACAGCTTCGAGGAAAACCATATGCGTTTGAAACCGTTAGTGACCGCGCTCTGTGCTGGCGCGCTGCTTGCCGCAACGCCGTTTGCGCAGGCAAAAGATCTGAAGTCCATCGGCGTGACGGTGGGCGATCTGGCCAACCCGTTCTTCGTGCAGATCACCAAAGGTGCCGAGCTGGAAGCGCGCAAGCTGGCTGGGGATAACGTCAAGGTGACGCTGGTCTCCAGCGGTTACGATCTGGGCCAGCAGGTGGCGCAGATCGACAACTTTATTGCTGCGAAGGTGGACATGATCATCCTCAACGCTGCGGACTCCAAAGGGATCGGCCCGGCGGTGAAGCGCGCGAAGGACGCCGGGATCGTGGTCGTTGCGGTTGACGTGGCGGCGGAAGGGGCGGATGCGACCATCACCTCCGATAACACCCAGGCGGGCGAAATGGCCTGTAAGTACATTACCGATCGCCTGAAAGGCAAAGGCAACGTGGTGATCATCAACGGACCGCCGGTCTCTGCGGTGCAAAACCGCGTGGAAGGTTGCCAGACGGAATTCAAAAAACATCCGGATATCAAGGTGCTCTCGGATAACCAAAACGCCAAGGGCAGTCGTGAAGGCGGTCTGGAAGTCATGACCTCCCTGCTGGCGGCCAATCCGAAGATCGACGGCGTGTTTGCGATTAACGATCCGACGGCGATCGGCGCCGATCTGGCCGCGAAGCAGGCTCAGCGCAACGAGTTCTTTATCGTCGGCGTGGATGGCAGCCCGGACGGTGAGGAAGCGCTCAAGCGCGAAAACTCGCTGTTTGTCGCAACCCCGGCGCAGGATCCGCAGGTGATGGCGGCAAAAGCGGTGGAGATCGGCTATGACATTCTACAGGGCAAACCTGCGCCGAAAGCGCCTGTGCTGATCCCGGTGACGATGATCGATAAAAAGAACGTCGGCACGTATAAGGGCTGGACGGTTAAGTAACCTCGGTGCGGCCTGATGCCCTCACCCTAACCCTCTCCCACAGGGAGAGGGAACTTACTCCCCTCTCCCTCAAGGGAGAGGGCCGGGTGAGTGCTAAGGTTTTGCAAAAAAAGCCAGGAGTCCCCATGAAACGCTCCGACATCAATGAAATTCTCGGCCACACGCGACAGTTCTTTTCCATGCACGACGTGCATCTCCCGCCGTTTGCCAGCTTCCCGCCCACAAAATGGCAGCAGCTTGACCAGGCCGCCTGGCAGGAAGTGTTCGACCTCAAGCTCGGCTGGGACGTGACGGCGTTCGGCGGCAACAGCTTTGCCGCTGAGGGCCTGACGCTGTTTACCCTGCGCAACGGTTCGCCCAACGGCGTGCCTTATGAAAAGTGCTATGCCGAAAAAATTATGCACGTGCGCGACGGCCAGGTGACGCCGATGCATTTTCACTGGCGCAAGCGGGAAGACATCATCAACCGGGGCGGCGGGAATCTGATTATTGAGTTATGGAATGCCGGGGCGCATGAAGAGACGGAAAACACCGACGTGACGGTCACCGTCGACGGCTGTCGTCAGACCCACGCGCCCGGCAGCCAGCTGCGCCTCATGCCAGGGGAAAGCATCTGTCTGACACCCGGTCTGTACCACAGCTTCTGGGGCGAACGCGGCTTCGGCGACGTGCTGGTTGGGGAGGTGTCATCGGTAAACGACGACGAGCACGACAACCACTTTTTGCAGCCCGTTGCCCGCTATAACAACATCGAAGAAGACGAACCGGCGCTGCTGGTGCTGTGCAACGAGTACAACCTGTTTCGGATATAAGGAGTAAATGATGCCATTGATCTCTCTTGCCGACGGTCTGGAGCACGCCAGGGCGCATCGCTACGCGCTGGGCGCGTTTAACGTGCTCGACTCCCACTTCCTGCGCGCGCTGTTCGCCGCCGCGAAGCAGGAACGCTCGCCGTTTATCATCAACATCGCCGAAGTGCATTTTAAGTACGTTTCTCTGGATTCGCTTGTCGAAGCGGTGAAGTTCGAGGCCGCCCGTCACGATATTCCCGTGGTGCTCAATCTCGACCACGGCCTGCATTTCGAGGCGGTGGTGCGCGCCCTGCGCTTAGGGTTCAGCTCGGTGATGTTCGATGGCTCTACGCTGAGCTATGAGGAGAACATTCGCCAGACGCGGGAGGTGGTGAAGATGTGCCACGCGGTCGGCGTGTCGGTGGAAGCGGAGCTGGGCGCGGTCGGTGGCGATGAAGGCGGCGCGCTGTACGGGCATGCGGATGAAGCGTTCTTTACCAACCCGCAGCTGGCGCGCGAATTTGTCGATTCAACCGGCATCGACGCGCTGGCGGTTGCCATCGGCAACGCGCACGGCAAATACAAGGGCGAGCCGAAACTCGATTTCCCACGCCTGGACGCCATTCGCCAGCAGACGGGGCTGCCGCTGGTTTTACACGGCGGCTCCGGGATTAGCGATGCCGACTTCCGCCGCGCCATCGAGCTGGGCATTCATAAAATCAACTTCTACACCGGCATGTCGCAGGCCGCACTCGCCGCCGTTGAGCAGCGCATGGCGAACCGCCAGCCGCTGTACGATGAGTTTGCCGAGCTGCTGCTGGGGATAGAAGAGGCGATTACCGATACGGTCGCCGAACAGATGCGCATCTTCGGCAGCGCGGGGCAGGCATAATGGAACGCAAAGGCATCATCGCCGCAGGCAACATGCTGGTGGATCACGTGCATCAGATCGTGCAGTGGCCGGAGCGCGGCTGGCTGGCGGAAATCACCCACAGCGAACGCTCAACCGGCGGCGCGCCGCTCAACGTGCTGCTGACGCTGGCAAAAATGCACGTTGGCCTGCCGCTGCAGGCAGTGGGGCTGATTGGTGAAGATGCCGACGGGGACTACATTCTGGCGATGCTCGACCAGTACCACGTCAACCGCCAGCGCGTGCAGCGCACCACCTTTGCCCCGACCTCCATGTCGCAGGTCATGACCGATCCCAGCGGACAGCGCACCTTCTTCCACTCGCCGGGCGCCAACCGCCTGCTGGATCTTCCCGCCTTCGATCGCTTAGACGGATCGATGAAGATCTTCCATCTCGGCTACCTGCTGCTGCTCGACAGCCTGGATATGCCCGATGACGAGTTTGGCACCCGCAGCGCGCGCCTGCTGGCGCAGATGCGCGACCAGGGGTATGAAACGTCGCTCGATCTGGTGTCCCGCAAGGGCGACCCGCGCTATCAGCCGCTGGTACTCCCTGCCCTGCGCCACCTTGATTATCTGGTGATTAACGAGCTGGAAGCCGGGGAGTTTAGCGGACTGGAGATGCGCGACGCCGACGATGCGCTGAATATCGCCCATATCGCCGATGCCGCGACGCAGCTGCTGGCGGCAGGCGTGCGTCAGCGGGTGGTGATCCACTGTCCGGAAGGCGCATGGGGTGAAGCGCCGGGTGAGCAAGGCCGCTGGATCCCATCATGGTTGCTGGAGCAGAAAGAGATTGTCGGCAGCGTCGGCGCGGGCGATGCGTTTTGCGCAGGCTTTTTATACGGCTGCCACGAATCGCTCCCGCTCACGGAGAGCATTTATCTGGCACACGCCTGCGCGCGAGCAAGCCTGCTGGCCGCCAACGCGATTGACGGCGCGAAAACGCTGGCCGAGCTGCAGGCGTTTATTCGCGAGAGCACTTAATTTAACAAAAATTGCGATTTTTCATTACAGTTCTATGAATTTTATATCCCCGAACTACACTCTCTCCATCTGGCATATTCGGCGTGGGCAGCACTCTGTCCGCACGCTTTTCCGAAATGAGATAGAAAGAGGACAAGGGAAAAATGTTCGCAGCCATCATCATCGGTATTTTCATTATCAGCGTTATTTATGCGCATTCACGCGGCAAAGAAAAACAGACGCTTTCTCGTCAGCTCTTTGACCATTCGACGTTCATGGCGCCCATTAATATGTTTATGACGGCGTTTTCTTCCCTGCCCGCCAGTCAGCCTTTCTTTGAAACAGAGCGCTTCCCGGAATTAAATAAGCTGACGGAAAACTGGCTGGTTATTCGCGAAGAGGCCCTGCGTTTGCAGCACCATATTAAGGCGGCGGAAAAAAATAACGACGCTGGTTTTAACACCTTTTTTAAACGCGGCTGGAAACGTTTTTACCTGAAATGGTATGCCGATGCCCACCCCTCCGCGCAGTCTTTATGCCCGGTGACGACCCGGCTGGTGAGTGAAATCCCCTCGGTGAAGGCGGCCATGTTTGCCGAGCTGCCGGCGGGGGCGAAGCTTGGCAAGCACCGGGATCCGTATGCGGGCTCGGTCCGTTACCATCTGGGCTTATTCACACCGAATGACGACCGCTGCTTTATTGAAGTCGACGGGCAGCGCCACAGCTGGCGGGATGGTGAAGCCGTTATTTTTGATGAGACCTACGTCCACTGGGCAGAGAATAAATCGGATCAAACGCGCATTATTCTCTTCTGCGATATTGAGCGTCCGATGAAATGGCGCTGGGCGCAGGCGGTTAACCATTGGGTGGGGACCACGCTGATGTCTGCGGCCAGCTCACCGAATGACGAGAATGACAGCACCGGCGGTATAAACCGCATCTTTAAATACGTTCATGCAGGCCGCGAGCGGGGGCAGCGTCTGAAAAAAAGAAACCGTAAGGCCTATTACGCCCTCAAGTATTTGTGCATCGCTGCAATCTTTGCCGCCATCATTGCTCCGGCAATAACGTAAGCCTTATGCCGCCTGTTCGGGCCGGCTCACATCGGTGGCAAACACGTAACCCAGCCCGCGGATCGTTTTGATGAGCGCTGGCTGATGCGGGTTAGCCTCGATCTTCCGGCGCAGGCGCATGATCAGCACGTCAATCGTGCGGTCGAACACGTCCGCGCTTTCGCTGTGGGTCAGCTCAAGCAGCCGGTCACGACTCAGCACCCGACGGGCATTTTGCGTGAGCGCCAGCAGCAGGCCGTACTCGCCCTGGGTTAAGGGGACAGGGTTACGCTGCGGATCGCTCAGCTCACAGCGGGTGGTATCGAGCGTCCATCCGTTAAAAGCAATGCCCGCTACGGGCGCTGCGGGGACTTCCGCCGCCAGTACGCCGGTACGGCGCAATACCGCTTTAACGCGGGCGACCACCACGCGCGGGTTGAACGGTTTGCCAATATAATCGTCGGCCCCCATCTCCAGCCCCACCACTACGTCTGACTCACTGCCCAGCCCGGTTAACATGATCACCGGTAGCGCCGGGCGCTGCTTTTGCAGCTGCAGCAAAACCTGTAAGCCGTTGATATCCGGCAGCATCATATCCAGCAGCACCAGCGCGATATTCGGCTCCTGTTGTACCTGCCGCAGTGCATCATGGCCGTTATGGCAGACAAGCACGCTAAAGACGTGCTCGCTCAGCACGTCCTGAAGCAGTTCGCAGACTGCCGTATCGTCATCAACCACCAGGATCGCCGGTTTCATCGTATGCTTCCGTCAGGGGATTATGTTAAGTCTGAACCATTCTGCCGTCTGCTCCAGTCAAATGGTTTTTTCAGTGACGGAAATTCAACCCATGTCACATCCGCTGCCCTGTCGACACGTCAATTTTGACGATTGGCTGCTTTTTGTCAGGGTTTTCACCGCGAAGGGACCGTAAAGTCAGGGCATACCCATACAAAAAACATGGCATAGAAGCTGCATAGTGGGTGCGAATGATTCGATTAACTGGAGCAGACTGATGAAAAAAGTCGTCACGGTTTGCCCTTATTGTGCCTCAGGTTGCAAGATCCACCTGGTGGTCGATAACGGCAAAATCGTCCGGGCAGAGGCCGCACAGGGGAAAACCAACCGGGGCACGCTATGCCTGAAAGGTTACTACGGCTGGGATTTTATTAACGATACCCAAATCCTCACCCCGCGCCTGAAAACCCCTATGATCCGCCGCGAGCGCGGCGGCAAGCTGGAAGCCGTCTCCTGGAGCGAGGCGCTGGATTACGTCGCCACGCGTCTGAGCGCCATCAAGGCCAAGTATGGCCCGGATGCAATTCAGACCACCGGCTCTTCACGCGGGACGGGGAATGAAACCAACTATGTGATGCAAAAATTCGCGCGCGCCGTTATTGGAACCAATAACGTCGACTGCTGCGCTCGCGTCTGACACGGCCCATCGGTTGCAGGTCTGCACCAGTCGGTCGGTAACGGCGCAATGAGTAATGCCATCAACGAGATAGATAACACCGATCTCGTCTTCATCTTTGGTTATAACCCGGCGGATTCTCACCCTATCGTCGCGAACCACGTTATTCGCGCTAAGCAGAACGGGGCGAAAATCATCGTCTGCGATCCGCGCAAAATTGAAACCGCGCGCATTGCGGACATGCATATCGCGTTGAAAAACGGCTCGAACATCGCGCTGTTGAACGCAATGGGGCACGTCATTATTGAGGAGAACCTGTACGACCAGGCGTTTGTCGCCACCCGTACGGAAGGCTTTGAAGAGTATAAGAAAATAGTCGAAGGCTATACGCCTGAATCCGTCGAAGCGATCACCGGCGTCAGCGCGCAGGAGATTCGTCAGGCGGCCAGGATGTATGCCGGGGCGAAAACCGCCGCCATTCTGTGGGGCATGGGCGTGACCCAGTTCTACCAGGGCGTGGAAACCGTGCGTTCCCTGACCAGCCTCGCGATGCTGACCGGCAATCTGGGTAAAGCGCACGTCGGCGTTAACCCGGTGCGTGGTCAGAATAACGTTCAGGGTGCCTGCGATATGGGCGCGCTGCCGGACACCTACCCGGGCTACCAGTACGTGAAGTTCCCGGAAAACCGCGAGAAATTCGCGAAGGCCTGGGGCGTGGAAAGCCTGCCGGAACACACCGGGTATCGCATCAGCGAGCTGCCGCACCGTGCGGCGCACGGCGAAGTGCGTGCGGCCTACATCATGGGTGAAGATCCGCTCCAGACCGATGCCGAGCTGTCTGCGGTGCGCAAAGGGTTTGAGGATCTGGAGCTGGTGATTGTCCAGGATATCTTCATGACCAAAACCGCGGCGGCGGCGGATGTGATTTTACCGTCGACCTCCTGGGGCGAGCATGAAGGCGTCTACACGGCGGCAGACCGCGGCTTCCAGCGCTTCTTTAAGGCGGTCGAGCCGAAGTGGGACCTGAAAACGGACTGGCAGATCATCAGCGAAATCGCCACCCGCATGGGCTACCCGATGCACTACAACAACACTCAGGAGATCTGGGACGAATTGCGCAATCTGTGTCCGGACTTCTACGGTGCAACCTATGAAAAAATGGGTGAGCTGGGGTACATCCAGTGGCCGTGCCGGGATGAGTCCGAAGCCGACCAGGGGACGTCATACCTCTTTAAAGAGAAGTTCGACACCCCGAACGGGCTGGCGCAGTTCTTCACCTGCGACTGGGTCGCGCCGATCGATAAACTCACTGACGAGTATCCGATGGTGCTCTCCACCGTGCGTGAAGTGGGCCACTACTCCTGTCGTTCGATGACGGGTAACTGCGCCGCGCTCGCGGCGCTGGCGGACGAACCGGGCTACGCGCAAATCAACACCGCCGACGCAGCGCGCCTCGGCATTGAGGATGAAGCGCTGGTGTGGGTGAACTCGCGCAAAGGCCGGATCATTACCCGTGCGCAGGTCAGCGACCGTCCGAACAAAGGGGCGGTCTATATGACCTACCAGTGGTGGATTGGCGCCTGTAACGAGCTGGTCACGGAGAACTTAAGCCCGATAACCAAAACGCCGGAGTATAAATACTGCGCCGTACGCGTGGAGCCGATTGCGGATCAGCACGCAGCGGAACAGTACGTCATCGACGAATATAACAAGCTGAAAGCCCGACTGCGAGAAAGCGCAATGGGTTGAAGCCGTTAATTCATCAGTGAATAAAGGGAGTGAGATATTCACTCCCTTTTTATTTCCGATTAACTCATCAAATATATCAATTATTAATCTGGAAAGCGGCTCGCAGAAATAATGTAATTCTCGCGAAAAAGAATTACATCTTTGCATTTTAATTCAGAGGGATAAGATGTGCGGCGGGTGCTTAAGACTTTCTGTCTTGAGCATTGTTGAGGGACAGAAAGTAGAAAGCCCCGGGAAATTTTCATTTACCCGAGGCTACTCCCTCAACTCCGACAAGTTGAGAGTAGCCTCTTATTCTTTTTTTGACAAGGAGTAAAAGGCATGACGCCATTAAAAACTGCGTTAAGCATCGTCTTTATTATTTGCCTGACGATAGTGATCTTTACCTTTATTACTCGCGGCAGGCTCTGCGAGTTTTCAATAAAGAGTGAGCATCAGGAGGTGGCGGCTAAATTAGCCTGCAACGCAGGCTAACCTCTACGGGCGGAACAACGGTTCCGCCCGGCTTGCAGGATGCTGAGGTCTTAATGCACCCATTTTTTTCTTCTGTCGCCGCGATTATACTGCGCGGCGTGTACCCCGATGATAAGAACCCATGAAACATATTTTTCTGTTGTTGTTACTTTTTACATCGCTTGTCTGTGCCGACGAGATTGGCAGCCAGTACAAAGAACAGGCTGAAGCGGGTGACGCCCGTGCCCAGTATTATTTGGCCGATACATACTTTAGCTCCGGTGACAGCAAGCAGGCCGCGCTGTGGGCCGAGAAAGCCGCTAAAGGTGGCGATGTCGACGCCATGGGGCTGCTCTCGCAAATCCTCTTTACCCAGGGAAATTATGCGCAAGCTAAGGCGCTGGCGCAGCAGGCAACCATCGCAGGCAGCAAACGCGGCGCGATCATGCTGGCGCGCGTGCTGGTCAACACTCAGGCAAGTAAAACTGACTATCCTCAGGCCATCAAACTGCTGCAAACGGCGGCCGAAGATATTGACAACGACTCTGCGGTAGATGCGCAAATGCTGCTGGGGCTGATTTATGCCAACGGCGTTGAAGTGGCCCAGGACGACGTGCAGGCCGCCTCGTGGTTCAAGCGGAGCTCGGCACTTTCACGCACGGGCTACTCCGAGTACTGGGCAGGGATGTTGTTCAGGCAGGGTGAGAAAGGCTTTATCACGCCCAATAAACAGAAAGCGCTGTACTGGTTGAACCTGAGCTGCACTGAAGGCTTTGATACCGGATGCGAAGAGTTTGATGCGCTGAGCGGAGAGTAAAGTGCCGGGTGGCGGCTTCGCCTTACCCGGCCTACAAAATCCGTAGGCCCGGTAAGCGCAGCGCCACCGGGCTTAGGATGTTACTGGTCGGCCGTCTTATCAAAACGACCCAGCACCTCGCGTTCATACGCCAGCGCTTTTTTACGATCGAACTTGTGTTCCCACTTGGCGATAACCAGCACCGCCAGGGCATTCCCCACCACGTTCAGCGCGGTACGCGCCATGTCGAGGATACGGTCGACACCGGCGATAAACGCCAGACCTTCCAGCGGAATACCGACGCTGCCGAGCGTCGCCAGCAGCACTACGAAGGAGACGCCCGGTACGCCTGCAATACCTTTGGACGTCACCATCAGCGTCAGCACCAGCACGATCTCCTGCCACAGCGACAGGTCAATGCCGTACAGCTGCGCAATAAAGATAGCGGCGATGCTCTGGTACAGCGTCGAACCGTCCAGGTTAAAGGAGTAGCCGGTCGGTACCACGAAGCTGGTAATAGAGGCAGGCGCGCCGTAGGCTTCCATCTTCTCAATGATGCGCGGCAGCACGCTCTCAGAACTTGCCGTGGAGTACGCCAGAATCAGCTCATCTTTCAGGATGCGAATCAGGATCCAGATGCTCAGCCCGCACAGACGCGCCACAATCCCCAGCACCACCAGCGCGAAGAACAGAATGGCGAAGTGAACCAGGAGCACCAGCTTCGCCAGCGGCCACAGGGAGGCAAAACCGAAGTTCGCCACGGTCACCGCGATAAGCGCAAACACCCCTACCGGCGCGTAACGCATCACCATGTGGGTCACTTTGAACATGGTTTCGGAGATAGAGCGGAACACGGTCACCAGCGGCTCACGGTGCGTCGCCGGCAGGGAAGAGAGCCCCAGACCAAACAGCACCGAGAAGAAGATGATGGGCAGCATCTCGCCCTTCGCCATCGACGCCACGATGTTGGTCGGCACCAGCGACAGGATAGTGCCCATCAGGCCATGCGCATGGCTCTGCACGTCAGCGGTCGTACTTTGGTATTTCGAAATATCCACCGTGGCCAGCTGCGACATATCGATCCCGGAACCCGGCTGGAACACGTTCGCCAGCGTGATACCGAGGATAATCGCAACCGTAGTGATCACTTCGAAATAGATAATGGTTTTCGCACCAATACGGCCTAACTGCTTCGCATCGCCGACGCCCGCAATACCGACCACCAGCGTCGAGATCACAATCGGTACCACAATCATCTTGATCAGATGAATAAAGATATCCCCTGCCGGAGAGAGCAGGTTCGCAATCAGCCATTCGCGGCTGTCGCTATGATAGTGGAGGTAACTGCCCAGCAAGATGCCCAGCACAAGGGCGATTAAGATCTGCCAGGCAAGGCTGACTTTAACGTTTTTCATAGAAACTGACTTCCTCAATGAAGCACCTTATTCACTCAAACTGCATGAACAGGGAGACATACTGAAAGGGTATGAATTGTGTTGCGTTGGTTTATGGGATTTTTTAACGCGGCGTATGAGTATCATTTGCGCGACCTGTTGCGCAAGCCTTAAAGAACGACGCGTTTCACTCATAAAAGCGACGATGACGTGAGTTTGTTCTAATTCTGATAAATAACCTTTTGTTATAAAAACGCTTTTTTAAACATAAATGTGAATAATCGTCAGCATCAATTATTTTCCTTCAAAGTTTCATTCGCTCATTTTTCATACTCTTCAAACAATGCGTGATCTGTAGCCCAAATAATAAACAAAGCTTGTAAAGCCCCTACAATTAACGTTTTTGCGACATATTATTAACATCTTACAAGGAGAAAAAAAGCCATGAGCCAAATACATAAACACGACATTCCCGCAAATATTGCGGACCGTTGCCTGATCACCCCGGAGCAGTACCACGAGAAATATCAGCAGTCTGTCACCTCCCCGGACACCTTCTGGGGTGAGCAGGGCCATATCCTTGACTGGATCAAACCTTATCAGAAGGTGAAGAACACCTCCTTTGCACCCGGCAATGTCTCCATTAAATGGTATGAAGATGGCACCCTGAACCTGGCGGCGAACTGCCTTGACCGTCACCTTGCCGAGCGCGGGAATGAGACGGCCATCATCTGGGAAGGCGATGACGCCTCGCAAAGTAAACATATTACGTACAAAGAGCTGCACCGCGACGTGTGCCGCTTCGCCAATGTCCTGCTGGAAAAGGGCATTAAAAAAGGCGATGTGGTTGCTATCTATATGCCGATGGTGCCGGAAGCGGCGGTGGCCATGCTGGCCTGTGCGCGTATCGGCGCAATTCACTCGGTGATTTTCGGCGGGTTCTCGCCAGAGGCGGTTGCGGGCCGTATTGTCGATTCCAGTTCAAAACTGGTGATCACCGCC
>NZ_QFXN01000238.1:0-3275 GCF_003144775.1 Enterobacter sp. CGMCC 5087
AATCCCACTGAAGAAAAACGTCGACGAAGCGCTGAAAAACCCGAACGTCAAAACGGTCAGTAACGTCATCGTCCTTAAGCGTACCGGCGGCAAAATCGACTGGAACGAGGGGCGCGACCTGTGGTGGAGCGACCTGATCGAGAACGCGAGCGACCAGCATCAACCGGAAGAGATGAACGCAGAAGATCCGCTGTTCATTCTTTATACCTCCGGCTCCACCGGTAAGCCGAAAGGCGTGCTGCACACCACCGGCGGCTATCTGGTCTATGCGGCCACCACCTTCAAATACGTCTTCGACTACCATCCGGGCGACATCTACTGGTGTACCGCCGACGTGGGCTGGGTTACCGGACACAGTTACCTGCTGTACGGCCCGCTGGCCTGTGGCGCAACAACGCTGATGTTTGAGGGCGTACCAAACTGGCCGACCCCGGCGCGTATGTGTCAGGTGGTCGACAAACACCAGGTCAACATTCTCTACACCGCGCCAACGGCGATCCGCGCATTAATGGCGGAAGGCGATAAAGCCATCGAAGGCACTGACCGCTCTTCATTGCGCATCCTCGGTTCCGTGGGTGAGCCAATCAACCCGGAAGCCTGGGAGTGGTACTGGAAGAAAATCGGCAACGAGAAATGCCCGGTGATGGACACCTGGTGGCAGACCGAAACCGGCGGCTTCATGATCACTCCGATGCCGGGCGCCACGCAGCTGAAGGCCGGTTCCGCAACCCGTCCATTCTTCGGCGTGCAGCCTGCGCTGGTGGATAACGAAGGCAACCCGCTGGAAGGCGCCACCGAAGGCAACCTGGTGATCACTGACTCCTGGCCGGGTCAGGCGCGTACCCTGTTCGGCGATCACGATCGCTTCGAGCAGACCTACTTCTCGACCTTTAAAAACATGTACTTCAGCGGCGACGGCGCGCGTCGTGACGAAGATGGCTATTACTGGATAACCGGGCGCGTGGACGACGTGCTGAACGTCTCCGGCCACCGTCTGGGCACCGCTGAGATTGAATCGGCGCTGGTGTCGCATCCGAAGATTGCCGAAGCGGCGGTTGTGGGCATTCCGCACAACATCAAAGGCCAGGCGATTTACGCCTATGTCACCCTGAACCACGGTGAAGAACCGTCGCCTGAGCTCTACGCTGAGGTGCGCAACTGGGTGCGTAAAGAGATTGGCCCGCTGGCGACGCCGGACGTGCTGCACTGGACCGACTCGCTGCCGAAAACCCGCTCCGGCAAAATTATGCGTCGTATCTTGCGCAAAATCGCGGCAGGAGACACCAGCAACCTGGGTGATACCTCAACGCTCGCGGATCCTGGCGTGGTGGAAAAACTGCTCGAAGAGAAGCAGGCCATCGCGATGCCTTCCTAGTGTTTTCTCCCTCTCCCTGTGGGAGAGGGCTGGGGTGAGGGCATCAGACCGCACCTTCCTCCCCTCACCCTAACCCTCTCCCCAAAGGGGAGAGGGGACTAAAAACAAACCTACCTTACCTTTGGAGACTCTGTGATGAATAACGATATTTGTCAGCAGATAGAGAATAGTGCGCACTACAGGGAGCTCGTCGATAAGCGGCAACGGTTTGCCTTCATCCTTTCCATCATCATGCTGGTTATCTACGTCGGCTTTATTCTGCTGATCGCCTTTGCCCCGCACTGGCTGGGCACCCCTCTGCACGAGGGGACCAGCGTGACGCGCGGTATTCCGATTGGTATTGGCGTGATTGTGATTTCATTCTTGCTGACAGGCGTCTACGTCTGGCGCGCGAACGGTGAATTCGATCGACTTAATAAAGCGGTACTGCAAGAGGTAAAAGCATCATGAAGAGAGTTCTGACGGCGCTCGCCGCCACGCTTCCCTTTGCCGCCCACGCGGCGGATGCCATTACCGGCGAGGTCCAGCGCCAGCCAACCAACTGGCAGGCCATAGTGATGTTCCTGATTTTCGTCCTGCTGACGCTGTACATCACCTACTGGGCGTCGAAACGCGTGCGCTCCCGTAACGATTACTACACCGCAGGCGGCAACATTACCGGCTTCCAGAACGGGCTGGCGATTGCGGGTGACTTTATGTCCGCCGCCTCTTTCCTGGGGATCTCCGCGCTGGTCTACACCTCCGGCTATGACGGCCTGATCTACTCCCTCGGCTTCCTCGTCGGCTGGCCGATCATCCTGTTCCTGATTGCCGAACGCTTGCGCAACCTGGGACGCTACACCTTCGCTGACGTGGCCTCCTATCGCCTGAAGCAGGGTCCGATTCGCACCCTCTCCGCCTGCGGTTCGCTGGTGGTGGTGGCGCTGTACCTGATTGCGCAGATGGTGGGCGCGGGTAAATTGATCGAACTGCTGTTCGGCCTGAACTACCACATCGCGGTGGTGCTGGTTGGCGTGCTGATGGTGATGTACGTCCTGTTCGGCGGCATGCTGGCAACCACCTGGGTGCAGATCATCAAAGCCGTTCTGCTGCTGTTCGGCGCCAGCTTTATGGCCTTTATGGTGATGAAGCACGTCGGGTTCAGCTTCAATAACCTGTTCACCGAAGCGATGGCGGTCCACCCGAAAGGGGAAGCGATCATGAGCCCGGGCGGGCTGGTGAAAGACCCGATATCCGCGCTCTCGCTCGGTCTCGGCCTGATGTTCGGTACTGCGGGCCTGCCGCATATCCTGATGCGTTTCTTCACCGTGAGCGATGCGCGTGAAGCGCGCAAGAGCGTCTTTTACGCCACCGGTTTCATGGGTTACTTCTATATCCTCACCTTTATCATCGGCTTTGGCGCGATCATGCTGGTGGGGGCGAACCCGGCGTTTAAAGACGCGGCGGGCGCGCTGATTGGCGGTAACAACATGGCGGCGGTGCACCTGGCAGACGCGGTGGGCGGTAACCTGTTCCTCGGCTTTATCTCCGCCGTGGCCTTCGCCACCATTCTTGCGGTGGTTGCAGGGCTGACGCTGGCAGGCGCGTCTGCGGTATCGCATGACCTCTACGCCAACGTATTCCGCAAAGGCGCGAGCGAGCGCGACGAGCTGAAGGTCTCGAAAATCACCGTGCTGGTGCTGGGCGTGGTGGCGATTCTGTTAGGCATTCTGTTTGAGAAGCAGAACATCGCCTTTATGGTGGGGCTGGCCTTCTCGATTGCGGCAAGCTGTAACTTCCCGATCATCCTGCTCTCCATGTACTGGTCGAAGCTGACCACCCGTGGCGCGATGATTGGCGGCTGGCTGGGGCTGCTGACGGCGGTGATCCTGATGATTCTGGGCCCGACCATCTGGGTGCA
>NZ_QFXN01000239.1:0-2529 GCF_003144775.1 Enterobacter sp. CGMCC 5087
CCTCGGTCACGCAAGCGCTATCTTCCCGTATGAATACCCGGCGCTGTTCTCGATCGCCGTGGCGTTTATCGGCATCTGGTTCTTCTCGGCCACCGACAATTCGCCGGAGGGTAACCTGGAGCGTGAGAAATTCCGCGCCCAGTTCATCCGCTCGCAAACCGGCCTTGGCGTTGAGCAGGGCCGCGCGCACTAAGCCTTTCTCCCCGGCCGTTCTTGCCGGGGAGCTTAAAACATCACCCACGCCACCAGCGGCGCAATCAGCACCATTACCACGCCCGAAAGCATCATCACCAGGCTCGCGACAACGCCCTCCTGCTGCCCCAGCTCATACGAACGTGCCGTGCCCGCCCCGTGCGATGCCGCGCCAAACCCCGCCCCTTTCGCCATCCCTTCCCGGATAGAAAGCCGCAGAAAGAGCATATCCCCGACGGCCATCCCAAAGACGCCCGTTACCACCACAAACAGCGCCACCAGATCCGGCTGCCCGCCGAGCGGTTTAGCGGCCGCCAGCGCAAACGGCGTGGTCACCGAACGCACCGCCAGGCTGCGCTGAATTTCATCGGGCAGCGTAAACAGCCGCGCCAGCCAGACGGAGCTACACACCGCCACCACCGTGGCGGTGATTACACCCGCGCTGAGCGACATCCAGTGGCGTTTGATAATGGCGAGGTTGTCGTAAACGGGGACGGCAAAAGCGATGGTCGCCGGGCCGAGCAGCCACAGCAGCCAGTGGGATTCGCCAATGTAGTTCTGCCAGGAGATGTGGCCGAAGACCAGCATCAGCACCAGCAGGATCGGCGTGAAGACCAGCGGCATCAGCGGCAGGGCATGAAAGCGGCGATAGAGCCGCTTGTTGGCGAAGTAGATCGCCAGCGTCGCAATCAGGCACAAGACGCTGATCTGAAAATTAGTCATGTTTGTGCCTGCTGATTTCAAAGCGATACACTTTATCCACCACCCAGGCGGTCGTCCCCAGCACCATCAGCGTACTCAGCGCGATCACCGCAAAGATTCGCCAGCCGTCCACCATCAGCAGCTGCGCATAGTTCACCACCGCCACCACCGCCGGAACAAAGAACAGCAGCATCTCCGCCAGCAGCCAGCGCGCCCCGGCGCGCACCCAGTTAAGGGGGATCACGCGGCACAGAATAAGCGTCAGCATCAGCAGCATCCCGACAAGATTGGCGGGCAGCGGCAGATGCAGCCAGCCGACAAGATATTCCGCGAAAACAAACAGTCCCGCGTAGAGCAGTACCTGCACCGGGACCTGGAGTCGTTGCACAACGGCAGGCGTAACACGGCTTAACGCCACGGCCATGGGGGTTTTCCTCAAAAATGAGACGAGGCGCCAGTATAGAGAGCGCACGGTATGGACTGAAATGAATTAAAATCATCAAAGGTATAGTTTCGAGGAATAATCATGGACATAAGAACGCTGCGCTATTTTGTCGAAGTGGTTCGTCAGCAAAGTTTTACCCGCGCAGCGGAGAAGTTGTTTGTTACCCAGCCCACCATCAGCAAGATGCTGAAAAACCTCGAAGATGAACTGAACTGTACCCTGCTGATCCGCGACGGGCGCAAGCTGCTGCTGACCGACACCGGACGCGTGGTGTTCGAACGCGGGCTGGCGATTCTGGCGGAGTTTCGCCAGCTGGAAGCTGAGCTGGGCGATATCAATCATCTGAAGAAAGGTGTCCTTCGCCTCGGCATTCCGCCAATGGTGGGGATGATGATGGCCGGACCGATTAGCCTGTTTCGCCAGCGTTATCCCGGCGTTGAGCTGAAGATTTCGGAGTTTGGTGGGTTAACCGTCCAGCAGGCCGTCACCAACGGCGAGCTCGACGTGGCAATGACCGCCCTTCCCGTTGAGGAAGAGAGCGGTCTGGCGACGCTTCCGCTCTTTAGCCACCCGCTGTGCGTGCTGGTTCCCCGCTCCGGCGACTGGCTGAAGTTAGAGTCGGTGAAACCTGAACTGCTCGGCGAGCACCCTCTGCTGATCTACAACGAAGACTTCGCTCTCAGCCGCCAGCTGATGACGCTGTTTAACCAGCATAACGTCAAGCCGCGCATAGCGGTGCGCAGCGGACAGTGGGATTTCCTGGCGGCGATGGTGCAGGCCGGCGTGGGGATTGCCATTCTGCCGCAGCCGATTTGCGAACGTCTGGATAAAAACACGCTGCGCTGGATCCCGCTGGAGAGCGACCTGCACTGGCAGCTGGGGATGATCTGGCGTGAAGGGGTGTATTTATCGCAGAGCGCGCAGGCGTGGCTGCAGTGTTGTGAGGGGTTTTGGGTGCCCTAACCCTCTCCCACAGGGCTGAGGAATCTCCAGTAATTTTTTACTTGAAGCGATGAAAACTTCTTTTGCAAAATTAATGACTTACAGCGATACCCTGGTCCGACTGTAAATCGCCGAAGCGTTTCCGTAAGGCCGGGGCGAGGCGCAGGGATGCACCGAGAGGGCGTGGCCTGCAGGGATGCAGGCTCATGCCCGACCCGATAGCCTGAAGGAATAAGCTGAGGGCACCG
>NZ_QFXN01000240.1:0-13576 GCF_003144775.1 Enterobacter sp. CGMCC 5087
CAGAGTAGCAAGGAACATAAAGTGAACGGAATGACCTCCACAGCCGTATGTTCCCCCTCACCCCAGCCCTCTCCCTCAAGGGAGAGGGGGTCGTCCGTGCAGGCATTATTTTGTGGGAAACCCTCAGCCCACAAGGAGAGGGAACCGATCGAGCACGTAGGCCCGGTAAGCGCAGTGCCACCGGGCAAAAACAGCGCTACTGATTCTCTATCAACAGCGCTTCCAGCAGGTCCAGATCGTGCAGCAGCTTTTGCAGCGTTTCGTTGCTGATCTGGCGCGTGGCGCGCAGATGGTACAGCTCGGCGCGCTCTGAGCGCAGCGCCGCCAGGCGGAACCGACGCTCCAGGT
Source organism: Enterobacter sp. CGMCC 5087 (assembly GCF_003144775.1). Taxonomy (NCBI): domain Bacteria; kingdom Pseudomonadati; phylum Pseudomonadota; class Gammaproteobacteria; order Enterobacterales; family Enterobacteriaceae; genus Enterobacter; species Enterobacter sp. CGMCC 5087. Next base: position 349 of record NZ_QFXN01000240.1, read on the forward strand.
TTTCCTCCTGCAGCGAGCTTTCCACATCGTTACGCCCGTCCGCGCGGCGGCGCAGATTACCAATCACGCGGGAACTGACTTCCGTCAGCAGCTGATTGTCGATGTTCTCTTCCGCATCCGCGGCCAGACGCTCTTCCATCTTCTGAATCGCGACAATTGCCACTTCGGCGGTGGCCGCCCGGGCAATACGCTCCTCTTTATGCTGCTGGGTCGAATCACCGGCATCAATATGCTGGAGTAAAATAGGCAGCATAATCACGCCGACAAACAGTGAGAAGAGAATCACGCCCGCCGCCAGGAAGACCAGCTCGTAGCGCGCCGGGAAGACGTCGCCCGTGGGCAGCAGCAGCGGAATGGAGAGTACACCGGCAAGGGTGATCGCCCCGCGTACGCCCGCAAAAGAGGCGATCAGCAGCTCACGCGTTGTCCACGAGCCGAACTCCATCGGCTTTTTCTTCAGGAAACGTACGCTGAAGTTTTTCATCGTCCACAGCCAACCGAAACGCACCAGCATCAGCGCCATGTAGATCAGCACGATGTCGGTAAACAGCATCCAGACTTCAACGTTCGGATCGGCCTCCGCCGCCACCAGCGAGGATTCCATAATGCCCGGCAGCTGCAGGCCCAACAGCAGGAACACCATGCCGTTAAAGACAAATTCCAGCATGGCCCAGGTGCTGTTGGCACGCAGACGCATGGCCAGCGGCGCGCGGCGCATTACGCCGGAACGGGTAATGGTCATTCCCGCCGCAACCGCTGCCAGAATGCCCGACACGCCGATATGTTCGGCAATCAGATAAGAGGCAAACGGCAGCAGGAACAGCAGTACAATCTGCGTTGCGGGTTCATCGCCGCCCCAGCGGCTGAGGAAGCGCAATGAGCGGCCGTACAGCCAGCTCACCACGAAGCCTGCGAGAATACCGCCAATCGCCACCTTGAAGAATTCCAGCGTCGCGCCGCCGACGGTAAAGACCATCGTGCCCATCGCAACGGCCACGGCAAACTTCAGGGCAACCAGGCCGGAGGCGTCGTTCATCAGCGCCTCACCCTGTAAAATCCCCATGATTTTCTTCGGAATACGGCCTTCACCCACAATGCCGGACAGCGCCACGGCATCGGTTGGCGACAGCACGGCGGCCAGCGCGAAAGCCGGTATTAATGGAATACCCGGAACCGCCCAGTAGATCAGAAAACCAATCCCGACGACGGTGACCACCACCAGCGCCAGCGCCAGGCCGAAGATCTCGCGCCCATGCTCAAGGAATTCTCGCGTGGGCGTTTTCCAGCCATCGGCAAATAGCAGCGGCGGAATAAACAGCACGAGGAACAGTTCGGGGTCAAATTCCACGTGGAGGCCAAACGTCGGCCACGCCAGCAGCGCGCCGATGGCTATTTGCATTAATGGCAGGGGGACCTGAAAGGGCAGTACGCGTGTAACCACCCCGGATAGCGAGACCACAAGGGTCATGATGAGTATTGTGAAGAAGATTTCCATGCGTTCCCTGTTTGCTGTGTTGCTTATGTACTCCGGAAGGCGTCGTGCCTTTTATTCTATCTTCTCCAGAGTAACGCAAAAGGCAACAGGATGAGTCCTGAAAATAAAAACGGGCGGCCTGAGCCACCCGTTTTCGCATCAATGGACAACTTAGATTGCCCAGCCGCCCGCGTAGAACGCCACCAGCGCAACGGCGATAATCACGGTGCCAACGTTCAGCTTGCGCCATTCACCGGAAACCAGACGACCAATCACCAGCGACGCGAAGCCAATCATAATGCCGGTCACGATGTTACAGGTCAGGACGATGAAGACCGCGGTGATCAGGCCAGACATGGCGTCCACGAAATCCGCAAAGTCGATTTTCGCCACGTTGCTCAGCATCAGCAGGCCAACGTACATCAGCGCTGGCGCGGTCGCATACGCCGGAACCAGATAGGAGAGCGGAGAGAGGAACAGGATCAGCATGAACAGCACGCCGACGGTGATCGCCGTCAGGCCGGTTTTACCGCCTGCCGCCGTACCCGCTGCGGATTCGATGTACACCGCCGCAGGCGCCGCACCCACCAGACCAGAGAAGACGCTGCTCAGGGAGTCAGTGGTCAGCGCTTTGCCGCCGTCAATAATCTGACCGTCTTTATCCAGCAGGTTCGCCTGACCGGCCACCGCACGAATGGTACCGGTCGCGTCAAACACGGCGGTCATGACCAGCGCCAGCACGCTTGGCAGGATCACCGGGTTCAGCGCGCCAACGATATCCAGGCTGCCAATCAGGGAGTTGCCTTTGTCATCGCTTAGCGACGGCATGGCGAAGATACCGGAGAAGTGTACGGTTGGATCGAAAATCAGGCCGACGATGGATACACCGATAATGGTCAGCAGAATGCCGCCCGGGACTTTCAGTTTTTCCAGACCGATAATCACCGCCAGGCCGATCAGCGACATAATCACCGGGAAGCTGGCGAAGTGGCCCAGCGCCACCGGCAGACCGTCCAGCGGGTTCTTGATGACCAGACCGACGCCGTTGGCGGCGATCAGCAACAGGAACAGGCCGATACCGATGCCGGTACCGTGCGCCACGCCCTGCGGCAGGTTGCGCAAAATCCAGCTACGGATGCCGGTCGCCGAAATCACGGTAAACAGCACACCCATCAGGAACACGGCACCCAGCGCAACCGGTACGCTGATGTGCTGTCCCAGCACCAGGCTGAACGCGGTAAACGCGGTCAGAGAGATGGCGCAACCAATCGCCAGCGGCAGGTTCGCCCACAGGCCCATCACGATGGAGCCCACGCCGGCCACGAGGCAGGTCGCCACAAAGACGGCCGCTGGCGGGAAGCCTGCTTTGCCCAGCATGCCCGGCACAACTATGACGGAATAAACCATCGCCAGAAACGTTGTCAAACCGGCAACAATTTCCTGGCGCACGGTGCTGCCGCGGGCCGAAATTTTAAACATGGCGTCAAGTGAACCGCCAGTACGCGCAGATGGCGTAGACATAGAAAACATCCCCTGAGAGTTTTTTAGGAAGTCCGTAAGCGAGGTGGAGACGCCACTGCCAGCTGAACGTCAAATCCTTGTGTTGCGTTTGTGACGAAAGGGCGTCACAAAAAAAGCAAACGTTTAGCTCCGCGCTTACAAACGGGTGGTCAAATTAAGGCAAACGATTATCTAGCGTAATCCCCGCCCTTTTCAACTGAACTTTCTCGTTTTTCGCTAAAATTCACTTATGACGCTGAAGAAATAAACAGAGGATGCGCAAACGTTATCGTCTATGCGCAATTTATTTACATTTCAGTCCTCACCGGGAATAGATAACGGTCCACCTTGTTCCAGGGTTCTTTGCCAGCCAGGGCTGTTCTCAACTTTTGTCTTCCATGCCTGAATATGCGGCAGATTAGCGATACCGCCGCGCGCCAGCAGCGCAAAGATCGGGAAGCTCATCTGGATATCGGCCATGCTGAGCGAATCCCCGGCAAACCAGCTGTTTTCGGCAAGATGTGATTCAATAAAGCGCGCATGGGTCTCCAGCTGGCGGTTGAGATACGCTTTCTGCACCCCCTGCCCCAGCGCTTTGCCCAGGGTTCTGATACCAAACGGCACCGGCGGCTTGCCGAGGCTGTTGAAGACCAGCTTCATTAACAGCAGCGGCATCAGCGATCCTTCGGCGTAATGCAGCCAGAAGCGGTATTGCACCTTATGCGCCGGATCTAAAGGCTTAAGGCGTGACTCGGGATCGTACGTTTCCTGCAGGTACTCCAGGATGGCGCCCGACTCTGCAAGGATCAGTCCGTTATCTTCGATAACCGGTGATTTACCCAACGGATGCACCTTTTTGAGAGCCTCCGGCGCCAGCATGTTCTTTTCGCGTTGGTAGTGGACGATCTCATAAGGCAGGCCGAGTTCTTCCAGCGCCCAGATCGCGCGGTGCGAGCGCGACTGGTTAAGGTGGTGTACCGTGAGCATGGCTTTCTCCTGTTATTCATACTTTTTAACTATAGAAAATTGAACAACACCGCGAAAAAAATTCGTCTAAAAAACGGTCAATGAGGCTGGCGAAAAAACGGGTCTTGCATAGAATTAAAGTGTCAGCACAATCCGGAACCTCCCCAACCAGCTCGACACTGAGGGGTGCTGATGTCGGGGGAAACCCTCCCGTGAACCAGCGGGATAGAGTGAAAGACAAAGACCGGGAAAAACTAAAGCGCCCTTATGTGGCGCTTTAGTTCTTTATTATGCTTTTTGCCGGCCGCACAATCTCAATCCTCTTCCAGCAACCGCGCCCCCGTCCCCTGCTCGCCCAGCCTGTCGCCGGGGTTACGCAACGGACAATCGCTACGCGACAGGCAGCCGCAGCCGATGCAGCCATCCAGCTCGTCACGCAGCGCGACCAGCGTATGGATACGCCGGTCCAGCTCTTCACGCCACTGGGACGACAGCTCTTTCCACTCTTTCGGGCTAAGCGTATGCCCTTCCGGCAGCACGCCAAACGCCTCGCCGATTGTGGCCAGGGGGATTCCGATTCGTTGCGCAATTTTGATAATCGCCACGTAGCGGAGCACGTCGCGGGTATAGCGACGCTGGTTGCCCCCGTTACGGATGCTCTTGATTAACCCTTTGCTTTCATAGAAGTGGAGCGCCGATACCGCAACGCCGCTTCGCTTCGCCACTTCACCGGGAGTTAAAAGCGCTTTAATGCGCGGCAATCTCTTTTCCATAAAACCTCTTTACCTCAAGTTAACTTGAGGAATTATACTCCCCCGCAGAGAAAACGACGAATTAACCGAGATAGTTGTATCTACAGAGGGGCAACCTTATGTCGCATCAGCAGATTATTCAGACGCTTATTGAATGGATTGATGAACATATCGACCAACCGTTGAACATTGATGTGGTCGCTAAAAAGTCGGGCTATTCGAAATGGTATTTACAGAGAATGTTCCGCACGGTCATGCATCAGACGCTGGGTGAGTACATTCGCCAGCGCAGACTGCTGCTGGCGGCGCAGGCGCTACGCTCAACGCAGCGGCCCATTTTTGATATCGCGATGGACCTTGGCTATGTGTCGCAACAAACCTTTTCCCGCGTGTTTCGCCGCGAGTTTGACCGCACGCCGAGCGACTATCGCCACCAGTTGAATTAATCACCCTCAGTGCAAAGGTTGCTGCTGCCAGGTCATAAATTCCTGGGGCGGCATCGCTTTCGCGAAGTGCCATCCCTGACAAAACTGGACGCCGCGCTTCAACAGCCAGCTTACCTGCTCTGCCGTCTCTACCCCTTCCGCAATGGTTTTCAGCCGCAGGCTTTGCGCCATCTCGATAATATGCTCGGCGATCAGGTGGCTGGTACTGTTGGTCGTTAAGGTATCGATAAACGATTTATCAATTTTCAGAATATCCACGTTCAGCGAGTAGAGGTTGTGCAGGTTCGAGTAGCCTGTACCGAAATCATCGATCGCGACTTCATAACCCGCCTGACGGAAAGCCTGAATCACCGGGGTAGTTTTTGGCACATCGATAAAACCGCGTTCCGTCACTTCTATTTTGATTTGCTGCGCACGGACGGCGTAGTGGCGGGCCTTGTCGGAAATCATGGCGATCAGCCGCGAGGAGTGGAAATCCGTGGCCGACAGGTTAATCGAAATATAGAGATGCGGATGCTCGGCCAGGAAATGGCCCAGATCGTTGAACACCTCCTCAACGACATAGTCCGTAATCCGCTCGCTCATTCCCTCACTTTCCGCCAGCGGGATAAACTCAGCCGGGCTCATCACCTGCCCGTTAAAGCCAGGCCAGCGTAACAGCGCCTCCGCGCCCACACACTGGTTATTCTTAATATCAATAATCGGCTGATAGTGGACGCAAAGCTGTCGTTTGTTCAGCGCGCGGTGCAGTAAGCGCCCCGGCGAATTAAGCTCACGATGGGTACGGGACCATACCAGCAAAATAATAATGCTGCAGATCATGCCCAGCGGCAGCGTCAACGTCGCCTGGTGATAAAGCGTTTCATAAAAGCGTTTATTTGATGTCGAGACAATGGCCGCAATCGGTCTTTTGGGAGATGTTACGATCGTATAAAAGCGGTTATCTTTTTGAAATACCGATTCCTTATCCCGAATCATCGAATTTAATAAAGAAACATTGGCTTTCTGGCTGACGGAAAAGAAAGCATTGGTTACCGTGTCGTACACACCCCAGGAGAGAGAATGATCCGCGGACATGACTTCGCTGTATGAAAGCGGATTGACGACAACCACATAATTTCCGCGCTGCATATATGTCATTTTATAGCCAGTATAAAATGGGGTGTCGCGATAATAATAGATAGCGACGTCAGGTTTACGCGTGTAATTAGCGACAGGAATGGCGTAGGGGTGATCCGGTGTAAAAACGGTCGAACAAAGAAAATTCTGACCTTCAGCGTAAATTAAATCGGCGACAAACAGGCGGCCACGAACAACGTTCAGCATATATTGACGGTGTCCCGGCGTGCAAAGCTCGCCCTGATATTTTACCGCCTCGTCCCTGGCCAGCTCAACCTGTTGAATAACCAGCTCTGTTTTGTCTAAAGCCAGTTCAGCAAATGTGCGTAGCTGGGCGCTTGTTTCAGAAACGGCTCGTAGCTGGGCAAACCATAGCGCAAGCATCACCGGCAGCATAACTACCATGATGATCCCTACCACCCTGAGCATTTTGCGCCGCGCGCTACGATTCATTTCCCGCCCTATATCCATGCATGTTGTACGCCTGTAGTAATGAAGGCCGGATGCTTTGTTAAACAGGTGATTACGTTGCATGAATCATGCGAAGTTAGCAACTGACTTTTAGTATTAAAAATCTTAAATTTCGTTATGCCGATAATATTTTCCCGTAAGTTAAACTGTAAGTATTCGTTCCGTTTCAATTAAGGAAAATAATTATCCAGCCCGTTAGGGCTGACGGGAAGATAACACAACAGACGATCGTTGATTAAGCCAAACGTCTGACAGCATGAAAAAAGTACAACTTCATCGGGACGTTTTATGCTATTTGCTCGGAGGCATTGTGTTCGTTGATTTATAAATAGTCAGCCTTCACCACAATATTTTCAGGATTGGGTGAGAATAACGTCCCTCTTATAAAAACCGAATTTGCGGTATCACCACCTGCCCGATGTGCGTTTCCGGCACGCTGCGTGCCCACCTCCTCGTGCGCCGAAGGCCGAACCAACCCGCGCAATCGCCTTTTCTGAAGAATAAAATCCTCTTTTTTGATCGCTCAGACACTGGTGAATAAATCAACAAATGTGATATAGTTCACACATATTTTGTAACGAGAAACACCGTTTCATTCAGTTCGTCTGTTTTGTAGAGGATGGGTTTTATGGCAACCATTACTACCAGCATGGTTCTCCTGCGCTGGCCTTTGTTGAGTGCGGTACTGATGTTTTTAGCCAGCACGCTGAATATTCAGTTTCGTAAATCTGACTATGCGGGTCTTGCTGTTATCAGCACCCTGCTGGGGCTGGTTGCTGCCTGCTGGTTTGCAACGGGCCTGCTTGGCATTACCCTGCTGGATATCGCCGCCGTCTGGGAAAATATTAAAGTGGTGATGGTTGAGGCGATGAGCCACACGCCGCCAGACTGGCCGATGGTGATAACCTGATCCCTGACGGAATAAAAAAACCCAGACGATAGTCTGGGTTTTTTGTTTTCAGCACGCGGAAATCAGAACGGAATGTCGTCGTCGAAATCCATTGGCGGTTCGTTAGACGGCGCCGGAGCAGACTGCTGCTGCGGACGAGACTGCGCGCCGCCGCTGAACTGGTTGCCGCCCTGCGGCTGCTGAGGCTGACCCCAACCGCCCTGCTGCTGGCTCTGACCGCCGCCAGCCGGTGCGCCACCGCCCTGACGGCCACCCAGCATCTGCATAGTACCGCCCACGTTGACCACGACTTCCGTGGTGTACTTCTCAGCGCCGGACTGATCGGTCCATTTGCGGGTACGCAGCTGGCCTTCGATATAGACCTGAGAACCTTTACGCAGATACTCACCGGCCACTTCGGCCAGTTTGCCAAACAGCACAACGCGGTGCCATTCGGTCTGCTCTTTCATCTCACCAGTCGCTTTATCACGCCAGGATTCGGAAGTAGCCAGCGTAATGTTGGCAACTGCGCCACCACTCGGCATGTAGCGTACTTCCGGGTCCTGGCCCAGATTACCGACGAGAATCACCTTGTTTACGCCTCTGCTGGCCATGTTCGTGTCTCCTGAATACGTTTCTTAATAGTGTAAACGCGCGAGTGTACCATTTCCACGCGGCAATTTGCATAGTTGCTTAGTCGGTTCAGAAATCTCTCGCGGACTCGGCATTGTTACACAGCTAATCAGAAAATGCATTCCAATACTGTATATTCAAACAGGTCAAATTGTGTCATAATTAGCCGTTTCTGACAGCCGTTTGTCCTTCAAACAAATCAGGCAATCCGTGTTCCAACCGGGAAAGGTGAATGGATAAGATCGAAGTTCGGGGCGCCCGCACCCACAATCTCAAGAATATCAACCTCATAATCCCTCGCGACAAACTCATTGTCGTGACCGGACTTTCGGGGTCTGGCAAATCCTCACTGGCTTTCGACACTTTGTATGCCGAAGGACAGCGTCGTTACGTTGAATCGCTCTCTGCATACGCGCGTCAGTTCCTGTCGCTGATGGAAAAACCGGATGTCGACCACATTGAAGGGTTGTCCCCTGCTATCTCTATTGAGCAGAAGTCCACCTCGCATAACCCGCGTTCAACGGTCGGTACCATTACCGAAATTCATGACTACCTGCGTCTGCTGTATGCCCGCGTGGGCGAGCCGCGCTGCCCGGACCACGACGTCCCGCTGGCGGCCCAGACCGTCAGCCAGATGGTGGATAACGTGCTGTCGCAGCCGGAAGGCAAACGCCTGATGCTGCTGGCGCCGATCATTAAAGAGCGAAAAGGCGAACACACCAAAACGCTGGAAAACCTGGCAAGCCAGGGCTATATCCGCGCCCGTATCGACGGCGAAGTGTGCGACCTGTCCGATCCGCCAAAGCTGGAGCTGCAGAAGAAGCACACCATCGAAGTGGTGATTGACCGCTTTAAGGTGCGCGACGATCTCGCCACGCGCCTGGCGGAATCCTTTGAAACGGCGCTGGAACTCTCTGGCGGCACGGCCGTGGTCTCCGACATGGACGACCCAAAAGCGGAAGAGCTGCTCTTCTCCGCCAACTTCGCCTGCCCGATTTGCGGCTACAGCATGCGCGAGCTGGAACCGCGCCTGTTCTCATTCAACAACCCGGCGGGCGCGTGTCCGACCTGTGACGGCCTGGGCGTCCAGCAGTATTTCGACCCGGACCGCGTGATTCAGAACCCGGAACTGTCGCTGGCGGGCGGCGCCATTCGCGGCTGGGACAAGCGTAACTTCTACTACTTCCAGATGCTGAAATCGCTGGCAGAGCACTACAAGTTCGACGTTGAAGCGCCGTGGGCGAGCCTGAGCCCGAACGTGCACAAAGTGATCCTGTTCGGTTCCGGCAAAGAGAACATCGAGTTCAAGTATATGAACGATCGCGGCGATACCTCCGTGCGTCGCCACCCGTTCGAAGGGGTGCTGCACAACATGGAGCGCCGCTACAAAGAGACCGAATCCAGCGCGGTGCGCGAGGAGCTGGCAAAGTTCATCAGCAACCGCTCCTGCGCCACCTGTGAGGGTACGCGTCTGCGTCGCGAAGCGCGCCACGTGTTTGTGGAAAACACCGCGCTGCCGACCATCTCAGACATGAGCATCGGTCACGCGATGGACTTCTTCAACAACCTGAAGCTCTCCGGCCAGCGCGCGAAAATTGCCGAAAAAGTGCTGAAAGAGATCGGCGATCGCCTGAAGTTCCTGGTGAACGTTGGCCTGAACTACCTGACGCTTTCCCGCTCGGCTGAAACGCTCTCCGGTGGTGAAGCGCAGCGTATTCGTCTGGCCAGCCAGATTGGCGCGGGCTTAGTCGGCGTGATGTACGTGCTGGATGAGCCGTCCATCGGCCTGCACCAGCGCGACAACGAGCGCCTGCTCGGGACGCTGGTTCACCTGCGCAACCTCGGCAACACGGTAATTGTGGTCGAGCACGATGAAGATGCGATCCGCGCGGCTGACCACGTCATCGACATTGGCCCAGGCGCTGGCGTACACGGCGGCCAGGTGGTCGCGGAAGGGACGCTGAAGGACATCATGGCGGTGCCCGAATCGCTGACCGGCCAGTACATGAGCGGCAAGCGCAAGATTGAAGTGCCGAAACAGCGCGTAGCGGCAGATCCGGAAAAAGTGCTGAAGCTGACCGGCGCGCGCGGCAACAACCTGAAAGACGTCACCCTGACGCTGCCGGTTGGCCTGTTTACCTGCATCACCGGCGTGTCCGGTTCCGGTAAATCGACGCTGATCAACGATACGCTGTTCCCGATTGCGCAGACGGCGCTGAACGGCGCGACGCTGGCCGAGCCTGCACCGTACCGCGACATCCAGGGGCTGGAGCATTTCGATAAAGTTATCGACATTGACCAGAGCCCGATTGGCCGTACCCCGCGCTCTAACCCGGCAACCTATACCGGCGTCTTCACGCCCGTACGTGAACTCTTTGCCGGCGTGCCGGAAGCGCGCTCCCGCGGCTATACGCCAGGACGCTTCAGCTTTAACGTGCGCGGCGGCCGCTGCGAAGCGTGCCAGGGCGACGGCGTGATCAAGGTTGAGATGCACTTCCTGCCGGATATCTACGTGCCGTGCGACCAGTGCAAAGGCAAGCGCTATAACCGCGAAACGCTGGAGATTAAGTACAAGGGCAAGACCATTCACGAAGTGCTGGACATGACAATCGAAGAGGCGCGCGAATTCTTTGATGCCGTCCCTGCGCTGGCGCGTAAGCTGCAGACGCTGATGGACGTAGGCCTGACCTACATTCGTCTGGGACAGTCCGCAACCACGCTGTCCGGCGGTGAAGCGCAGCGCGTGAAGCTGGCGCGTGAGCTGTCAAAACGCGGCACCGGTCAGACGCTCTACATTCTGGACGAGCCGACTACGGGCCTGCACTTTGCCGACATCCAGCAGCTGCTCGAGGTTCTGCATCAGCTGCGCGATCAGGGCAACACTATCGTGGTCATCGAACATAACCTGGACGTGATTAAAACCGCGGACTGGATTGTCGATCTCGGCCCGGAAGGCGGCAGCGGCGGCGGTGAAATTCTCGTCTCCGGTACGCCAGAGACCGTTGCAGAGTGCGAAGCCTCGCACACCGCGCGCTTCCTTAAACCGTTGCTGTAATTGTCACACGGAGAGTTGCTGTCGGGTGGTTTCCGGCAGCAGCTCAACCGCCTGCTGATAGGACGCATCCACCAGGTAGTAGATCTGTGAGCCTGGAATCGATCCATCCAGATAGACGGTGCTCCAGTGCGCCTTATTGAGGTGCTTGCTCGGCCTCACGTCATCATGCTGTTGACGTAGCAAATCCGCCAGTTCAGGGCTGGTTTTCAGCGACGCCGCCGGACGGCCTTCCACCTCTTTCACCATCGCAAACAGGACATCTCCCACTTTAATCTGCGTGGCTTTCCAGTCGCTATGAACGCTCTGCTCCGCGCCGGGCTTGCTCATGCAGTACTGAAGTATCTCCGAAATTGTCATCTTTATTCCCCTTGTAGCGTGGCGATAATTTTACGCGAACCACCGTGAATGCGATGCTCTCCCAGCCAGATCCCCTGCCACGTTCCCAACAGCAGCCGCCCGTTGTGAACCGGCAGCATCAACGATACGCCCAGCAGGGAGGATTTAATATGCGAAGGCATATCGTCCGCCCCCTCATAGTCATGCTCGTAAGGCGCGTTGTCCGGGACGCTCTTCAAAAAATGGTGCTCCATATCGGACCGGACGGTGGGATCGCAATTTTCATTAAGCGTGAGAGAGGCGGACGTGTGCTGAAGCAGCAGATGCAGCAAACCCGTTTTCACCCGCGACAGGTCGCGGAGTTGACCGATGACTTCATCCGTCACCAGGTGAAATCCGCGTGGTTTAGCGCTTAAGGTCAGGGTCTGTTGGTACCACATGTGCTGCTCCGTGATGAAAGATGAATCTTTCTAAGTGTGCAGCAAGAAGACGAAAGGTAAAACCCGCAGCAGCGAGATTTGATTAAAAAAGAGTCAAACCCGCTGCCATGTACTTAATACTCCGAATTGACGATCACCTCTTCGCCAAACTTTCCGGCCATCGGAAGCGGTCGATAGGTCGAGTTAGAGGCGCGCAACACCCTGATCCCTCTGGCTCCCACGTCATGCGCGGCGGTGATGTCGTTATCCGAATCGCCGTAGAATACTTTGATATTTTTCTTTTCCAGCCACTGGGTTTTGGTGTTTTGCCCTTCTTTGTCACCGGCAAAAATGACCGGATTCATGCTGGTCGCCGGGATCTGGAAATCATCCTGCAGCGTTTTAGAGACGGTTTCGGTTTTGGTCTGACTGCGGCCGGTGACAAAGTAGATGCTGTCACCGCGCTTCACGTGCATAGCAATAAGCGCACGGGCAATCTCTTTCGGGATGCTGAATTCGTCCCAACCGTTATTCATTTTTTCCCAGAATTCCGGGTTCTTCAGATACGCTTCGCTGTCGGGTGAATACGTTTTCTTCCCGCGCCAGAAGCCGGGGCTTGAGAACAGCACGGTATCGTCAATGTCAAAACCCACGGCCATTGGCGCACGGCCGATCAGGCTGTTTTCGATTTGGGCCACGGAAACCCAGTGAATGGGTGCCTGCTCGGCGAGAATGGCGGCGGTGGTGCCGGTGTAAAGCGGCGTCGGGGCAGAAGCTCGCGCGACGACGGCGCTATTAAGCGAGAACAATAAGCAGGCGGCGCTGAGCGCCAGTGTGATCTTGCGCATATTTTCCCCTGAATATTCAGTTTGTTATCGTTTTAATTTGAGTAGATGGTCAAAAAACTATCCGACCATAACCCCAGCGGGAGGTGAAGGGAAGGAGTTTTTGCTTATGAAGCTGAATAAAAAGAAGACGATCACAAAGCGCCGGGCAAGGTTTTTGTGCGGCCAGATGCCCTCACCCCAGCCCTCTCCCATAGGGAGAGGGAGAACACCCAGCCCGTAGGCCCGGTAAGCGAAGCGCCACCGGGCAAGGTTTTGTGCGGCCAGATGCCCTCACCCCGCCCCTCTCCTACAGGGAGAGGGGGAAGCGAATAGTAAGTACT
>NZ_QFXN01000241.1:0-398 GCF_003144775.1 Enterobacter sp. CGMCC 5087
CCTGCGCCACGCGATGAACGTTGCTGGCATTCAGTCCCGCCACGCACATACGGCCGCTGGCGATCAGGTAAACGCCGAACTCTTCGCGCAGGCGATCGACCTGCGCCGCGCTCAGTCCGGTATAGCTGAACATCCCGCGCTGCTTGAGCAGATAGTCGAAGTTATGCCCCGGCACGGCCTCTTTCAGCACGTTAACCAGCTCCTGACGCATGGACAGGATGCGCTTACGCATCGCTTCCACTTCGGCAAGCCAGGACGCTTTCAGCTGTTCGTCGCCGAGAACCGTCGCCACCACCTGCGCACCAAAGTTTGGCGGGCTGGAGTAAATACGGCGCACCGTCGCCTTCAGCTGGCCGAGCACGCGACCCGCCGCTTCGGCGTCTTCACAGACCACGGAC
>NZ_QFXN01000242.1:0-11565 GCF_003144775.1 Enterobacter sp. CGMCC 5087
GCCAACGCGTTCACCGTACAGGGAGAAGATTTTAGAGAAGGAGTTGCTGACCAGCGCTGGCAGACCTGCGCTGGCCACGGCGCGGATGGCGTAAGCATCTTCTTCCATGCCCGCGCCAAAGCCCTGGTAGGCAATGTCGAGGAACGGAATCAGGTCGCGGGCCTTCAGGACCTCAATCACCGCATCCCACTGGGCGTTGGTGAGATCCGCCCCGGTCGGGTTATGGCAGCATGGGTGCAGCAGCACAATGCTGCGCGCCGGCAGCGTGTTCAGTTTTTCCAGCAGCGCTTCAACGCGCACGCCGTTCGTTTCGCTGTCGAACCACGGATAGGTCGCCACTTTGAAACCTGCGCCCTCGAAGATCGCAACGTGGTTTTCCCACGTCGGGTCACTGACCCACACGCCTGAATCCGGGAAGTATTTTTTCAGGAAGTCTGCACCCACTTTCAGCGCACCCGAGCCGCCCAGCGTCTGGATGGTCGCCACGCGTTTTTGCGCGAGCACCGCGTGATCGGCACCGAATAACAGCGGAGCGATGGTGTTGCGGTAGGCTTTTAACCCTTCCATCGGCAGATAAAGAGAAGCACCGTGTGGAACAGCGTTCAGACGCGCTTCGGCTTCGGCAACGGCTTTTAATTGAGGAATGATGCCATCCTCGTTGTAATACAGACCGATGCTGAGGTTCACTTTGTCGCTGCGAGGATCTTCTTTGAAACGCTCCATTAAGGAGAGGATAGGGTCGCCGGCATAGGCGTCAACTTTCTGAAACACGCGATGGTTCTCCGGAATTCGATGAGGCAGGGATTTCAACAATAAACCGGAATATCACTCAACACCACCCCTGAAGATTATCCTGCGATCGGCATAGGTTTTTTGCGTCCTCTCGCCATGCCATTTACCCAATATTTTCCCCTTCTCGCTTTCCGTAATGTGGCTCCTGCGCAACCGCGCATTCACTGATTCAAGGAGTTCACATCATGGATTCACAATTTATTGGTTCAGTAATTAACGCCCTGCCGCTGGAACATATGATCGGCGGTCCGCTGCAGGCGATGATCAAAGCACAGGTCCAGGCGAGCAAGTCCTATACCGACTTCCTGCTCTCCGTCTGTATTAAAGACGGCAAAGCTGTCGCGATCGAGTTTGACTACGACGAAACCGTGGTAGACGAACAGGGGGTCAATAAAGGCAGCGTGACCCGCAAGATGAGTATTCCGCTCCTGGCGGCGGTCACCCACCCCATCATCTGCATCGAGGACGGCACCATCGACTTTGAGCTTGAAGTGAGCCAGAGCGAAGCCAGTTCCAGCAGCACCGAAGCGGAGGCTTCCGTGGAAGCATCCATCGGCTGGGGCGTTTTCAAAGCGAAAATGACCGGCAAGGTCTCCCACAAATCGGAGCAGACCCGTTCGACCGATACACGCGCGAAATATTCCATTCATACCCAGATTAAACGCCAGGAGCCACCTGAAGCTCTGCAGCGCGTGATTGATTACCTGACCAACGCCAAAACCAAGCCTGTCGCCGCGCAATAATCTTCCACGCCGCGACATACGTGCGATTCCGTAACGCAGGGGCTACCCGGGTAGCCCTTTTCCAGGAGCGAAATATGTCTTTTAAAAAATGGCTGCGCGGCGGCAAGGATGAGGAGCCGGAAAACAAGACGGGCAAAGAGGATGAAGGCACGCCGCCGACACAGGAAAACACGCCTCCAGCCGATATTCCCGGCGTGCCGATCTCGCTTGAAGATATCACGCGCGGGATGCAGTACGCGGCCACTGCGGCCAACGAACTGATTGCTCAGCAGTATATGAAGGCGCTGGATCCCTTTTTCGAACCCGCAGAAGACGGTTCGTTAATTCCACGCACGGTACAGCTGGCGCTGGATGAAAAGCACTACTTTGACCTGCCCTTAGTCGCGCTTTCGACACCGCGCGGGCTGATGCTGGAAAAGATGAAGGTCAACCTGACGATCCGCACGGAAGGCATGCAGGCGCCTTCCCGCCAGTCCGGTGAAAACGAATTTGGCCGCTTTCACGTCAGCCTTTCGCCTTCCAGCGATAACAAAGGCGGGCGTGACAGCCGCCACGTCGATGTAGAGATGCAATTTACCGCACTTGAGCCACCGGAAAGCGTCATGCGTTTGATTGACGAATACACCAACAAGGTGATTCCCCGCCCGAAAGCAGAGGAGACTCCGTAATGCAAAAACAACCAGAACGTACAGGTGACAGGGGCATTCAGCTTATTTGCCAGTTTGAAGGGCTGAGGCTGGAGCGTTATCGCGATGCCGTAGGTTTATGGACCATCGGCTACGGCCATTTGATCCTCAAAGAGGAGATGGAAAAGCTCACCAAAATTACCACCGGCGAAGCCAAAGATCTGCTGCGCAAAGATCTGAAACGCACCGAGGACGGCGTGAAAAAACTGCTGAACAACGCTTCGACACAGAACCAATTCGACGCGCTGGTTTCGTTCGCCTTCAACCTTGGCGTGGGCAATTTTAAGAAATCCACGCTGCTCAAAAAATTCAACGCAGGCGATATCCAGGGCGCCGCACTGCAGTTCAAAAGCTGGAATAAGGCAGGCGGTAAGGTTTTGACCGGGCTTACCCGACGCCGCGAGGCGGAAATGAAGCTATTTCTTAGTTAATTCAACAGGAAAATTACAATGAAACCACTATCCATAGTGAAAATGGCCGTACTGTCTGTTTCGTTATTCAACGTGTTACAGGCAACTGCCGCCATGCCAACCTGCGAAGAGGAAATAAAGGAAGCCAACGCCTTTTTATCTTCTCAGGGTATGGTGCCCGTCAATAACGTGACCGATCTGGCTACAACGCTTCGTCATATAAAAAATTTTGGGCGCCTGCCCGACCGCTATATTACCTCGGATGAGGCTAAACGCCTCGGCTGGTCGGGAAGTGAAAGCGAATCGCTTTGGGGTCTTAAACCCACCAATCAAAAATGGATCGGTGGCGATAAATACAGCCATCGCGCTCTTCCTGTCAGTCAGCCCTGGCTTAGCGCGGATGTCGATGTCGTGAAGGGGTATCGCTCTCCCAAGCGTCTGATTTACAGCCTGTCAGGGCAGCAGCGCTTTATTACGACCGATAAGTATCAGCATATTGTTGAGCTGGATCCCTGCCAATAATAAGCGCCCGTTACGATAATAAATCCCCTTTTCCGAGGGGATTTATCCTTGCAGAGGATGAACATATGTCTGACATCTATCTCCCGACCCTCATCAGTGAAGCCTTGCTGGCTTTTTCAGGTTTATTTGGCGGCGTCAGTATCTCGTTTTTCTGGCAACCGCAGCGATTGCACCAGCACAGCCGATTTATGGCAGGCATTATTTTTGGTGGAATCAGCATGGGCGCGGCCGTCGCATTAGGTGGATTAGCAGCCCGCTGGTTAAAGATAGACCTTAATCAGGCCGATATCACGCTTGGTTTAGGGTATATCCTCGGGGCAATGAGTAATGGCCTGATCGTCTGGCTGGCAAACTTTTTTCGCCGGCATGAACAACGCGATATTTTTGATGTTGCAAGCGTCATCAAAAGTAAAGTCAGACATGAATCACTTCCTCCGCCTGATTTAACCAACAACAAACCCGATGGAGAATAAATGCTTAATATAATGAATGGCTGGGTGCTTCCCTTTATTATCTTCGTCGACCTGATAACATCGCTGCTGATTTTGTTTGCCGCCTATAGCCGAAGAGTCCATGCCCTGCCGGTAATGTGTAAAATTGGCTTAGCCGCCCTCGCCTTTGGTTTTTTTGGTGAGAGCAGCTTAAACATGAAATTTATTCTTACCGGTGCTGATATACTGAGTGACAGCTTTCCATTCTGGCTATTGCAGGACTTCGGAACGCTGGTGGTGGTGATATATTATTTCAAATCTCAGTACCGTTAAAAAAACAAAGCGCAACAGAGGTCTGTCTGTTGCGCTTTTCACTTAACGCATTTTGACTGCAGCCCTTCGCTTTGCTGGAAATCGACTAATTAGACATATATTTAAAATAGAGCATTGCGGCCTGTGTCCGATTGTTGACCTGTAATCGGTGAAAGATGGATTCAAGATGTACTTTGACCGTACCTGCACTGATATTCAATTGCCGGCTGATCTGCTTATTTGTTCCTCCATTCGCCAGCAGCTTAAGAACTTCCTTCTGTCGACGACTCAGGGAGTAGATTGGCAAACCACCAGTGGGTTGTTCTCGCTGGACCACGGCTTGTTCCGGAAAACAGACCACTCCCGAGGAAACCATGCAAAGTATCTGGCTGATTTTCTCGGCAGGGAGATCCTTGGTAAAAATGCCCTTAATGCTTTGGCGGATGTAGAAGTTGAATATCTTATCCGTCGTTTTTCGTAACATCACCACGATCGGTAGCTCAGGCCAGTTTGTCATCAAATTAGTGATAAAATCACGGCACTTCATTTCACCATCCAGCAAAATAATGCCGACCAGCATAGAGGTTAAAATTGCGTGTGCATCTTCAAAATTGTTCGCTGCAAAAACAGTGCATTCCGGCATTACGCGTTCCAGCTCTGTTTTCATACCGTGAATGAAGATCGGTAACTCATCGATCATTAATATATTCATCGTAGCATAACCCCGTGTGAAATCTATTTTCTTAAGTTATTCAACCAACTTATTCCGAAATTAAGTATGCGTGCTATTACAAAACTGTAAAAACAGCATTCGGCATAAGGCAAACGTCATATACCCAAAGCAAAAGTTAAGCAGTACTACACATTAAACATAGCGATGTTTAATTAAGAACGATCTTATCGTTATCAAAAATAGCCTGGGCTTAATAGCATATTCCCCGAAAAATTGCTGACACATATTATTTAACTGCACGCGTGCCATCCACCTACATATTAATATTTCAATGAGGTCATTTATGACAATACTAACAGTGTATTTCTGTGGTACTGGATCTAATAAATTTGATGAGTCTCATGTTAATTACTGGAACGGCGAGCTCATCTCTTCTCTGGCAGCCAATAACAAGGGTAAAGAGTTCGCCGAATGGGTCATTCTTGATGGCCCGGGGAGCGGCAATCTACAAAGCGATGAGCTTTGGGTCAAAAGCGGAGAATATTCTCAGCTTCGCGCCCAGCTTCTGGGCAGCGGCTGGAATGAGAATGTTCAGCATGCGATTAATATTATCAAAGGCCACGTTGACTGGCAGCGTGAGAAGCTCACAAAAGAAAACTATGAGCAGCTTAAAAAGGCGGGCGTGCCGATTCAGGACGTTGAGGTTACCGGTTCCTTTTGGTGGCGCAAATATGACTATGGCGATCGTAAAGTGACACAGCAGGCGCTGCAGCAGCAAATCATCAAAACCTTCCGTCAGGGTCAGATCCTACCCACTCAGGTGAACCTTGTTGGGTGGAGCCGGGGCGGAATTAGCTGTCATATGCTTGCCAATGCAATGCTTGCCGATCCCCTTTTAACGACGATTCCGGTGAATATTTTTGTGGTCGATCCGGTTCCGGGTATGGGTAATTTCCAGGCGGACAAAGTCACTCTGGGCAGCAACGTTAAGGAGTATGTGGCTTTCTATGCCAGACATGAGCGATCAAAAGGTTTCTCGTGCGTCATTCCACAGACCGATAGCACGACAAAAGTCCATATTTATCCCATGTCTGGTCGCCACGCTACGCTGGTGGGGAATGCTTCGGCCAATGGGAATAGCGGGGAAAAAGTGGTCCATGAGCCCGGCACGATCGTGCGTCATTTTGCAGAAGTTTGTCTGCAAAGATGGGGCGTCAAGCTGGATAAAAAGCTCAATCTGGATGGAGTGCAGCTGCTGGAATTGCACCAGTCCATTCAGCGTAACGCTCCGCTATTCGCCGAGATGCAAAAAACGGTGTACACCATTTCGGAAAACGATGGAGGGGAGCGCTATGTCTCGCAGGGCAGCACTGGAAAACGTTTCTCGTCCATCCAGGGTTCGCGCTTCAGTCCGGAGTCAGGGCTCGCGTCGGATTATTTGACTAATCAGGCGATCTATAACGTGTTGAAATAAGAGTTACGCGTCCAACGGCAGCTTATGCCGTTGGACTACTCTATGCGAGTCTCAGTCGATGTACTTCATCACCACCCTTGACGTCAGGCGCGTGATAAGTTCGTAAGCACTCACTTTCGTAATTTCAGCAATGCGTTCAACGGGCAGACCTTCGCCCCACATCACGACATCGTCGCCGGGCTTATCCTGGGCTTCAGGCCCCAGATCGACACAAATCATGTCCATCGCCACGCGGCCAACAATCTTCACCTCGCGACCGTTGACCAGAACCGGCGTGCCCGAAGGCGCGGCGCGCGGATAGCCGTCACCATAGCCCATCGCCACCACGCCGAGACGGGTATCACGCTCGCTGGTCCAGGTACCGCCGTAGCCCACCGGCTCGCCCGCTTTATGGTCACGCACGGCAATCAGGTTAGAGACCAGCGACATGACCGGCTGGAAGCCAAAGTCCGGCCCCCAGGGTTTGTTCTCCAGCGGCGACACGCCGTAGAGAATAATGCCCGGTCGCGCCCAGTCGAAATGCGACTGCGGCCACAGCAGAATACCGCCGGATGCCGCAATCGAGCGCATACCCGGCTTGCCTTCGCAGAAGGTGTTAAAGATATCTAGCTGCCGCTCGGTCGCTCCGCACTCGGGCTCATCGGCGCGGGCGAAGTGGCTGACGATATTCACCGGCTGGCGCACGTTTTTGCACCGGCATAAACGCTGATAAAACGCTTCCGCGCTTTCCGGACGCACGCCCAGACGGTGCATGCCCGTGTCGAGCTTCATCCAGACGGTCACCGGCTCGCTCAGTTCGGCGGTTTCGAGTGCGGTTAGCTGTTCTTCGTTATGTACCGCCGTGTGCAGATGCTGGTCAGCAATGGTCGGCAGATCGCTGGCTTCGAAAAATCCTTCGAGGAGCAGTATGGGTTGAGTAATACCGCCCGCGCGCAGGCGGAGGGCTTCTTCAAGACGGGCGACGCCAAAGGCGTCGGCATCGGGGAGCGTTCGCGCGGTCTCAAGAAGACCGTGTCCGTAAGCGTTCGCTTTCACGACTGCAACGAGCTTGCTGGCAGGCGCCAGTTCACGCAGACGTTGCAGGTTGTGTCGCAGAGCGCGGCGGTTAATAACAACAGTTGCCGCTTGCATTTGAATTCCTTAGAAATTACTCATCATCATATTGAGGACCGGCATAGTTGTCGAAACGCGACCACTGTCCGTTAAAGGTCAGACGCACCGTCCCGATTGGGCCGTTACGTTGTTTACCAATAATAATTTCGGCGATCCCTTTCAGGTCGCTGTTCTCGTGATAAACCTCATCACGGTAGATGAACATGATTAAGTCGGCATCCTGCTCGATGGAGCCGGACTCACGCAGGTCAGAGTTGACCGGGCGCTTGTCGGCGCGTTGTTCCAGAGAGCGGTTCAGCTGCGACAGCGCGACTACCGGTACGTGCAGCTCTTTGGCTAGCGCCTTGAGCGAGCGGGAAATCTCCGCAATTTCAAGCGTACGGTTGTCGGAAAGCGACGGGACGCGCATCAGCTGAAGGTAGTCGATCATGATGAGACCGATGCCACCGTGTTCGCGGGCGATACGGCGCGCGCGGGAGCGCACTTCCGTCGGCGTCAGGCCGGACGAGTCATCGATATAGATGTTACGTTTTTCCAGCAGAATGCCCATGGTGCCGGAGATGCGCGCCCAGTCTTCATCATCGAGCTGGCCGGTACGAATGCGGGTCTGATCCACGCGCGACAGCGACGCCAGAGAACGCATCATAATCTGCTCGGAGGGCATCTCAAGGCTGAAGATAAGTACCGGCTTATCCTGCAACATCGCCGCGTTTTCGACGAGGTTCATCGCAAAGGTAGTTTTACCCATCGACGGACGCGCGGCGACGATAATCAAATCCGACGGCTGCAGGCCGGCGGTTTTCTTGTTCAAATCGTCATAGCCGGTGTTTACCCCGGTCACACCGTCGTGCGGCTGCTGGAACAGCTGTTCAATACGGGCAACGGTGGCGTCGAGGACATCGGCGATGTTTTTTGGGCCTTCGTCTTTATTGGCGCGGCTTTCGGCGATTTTAAAGACACGGGATTCAGCGAGGTCGAGCAGGTCTTCGCTGGTGCGCCCCTGCGGATCAAAACCGGCCTCGGCGATCTCATTCGCCACCGAGATCATCTCGCGAACGACGGCTCGTTCGCGCACGATATCGGCATAAGCGCTGATGTTCGCCGCACTAGGCGTGTTTTTTGACAGTTCCGCCAGATAGGCAAACCCGCCGCAGCTGTCGAGCTGGCCAAGACGCTCCAGCGATTCCGCGAGCGTGATCAGGTCGATCGGACTGCCCGATTCCTGCAGGCGCGCCATTTCAGTAAAGATGTGGCGGTGCGGGCGGGTGTAGAAATCTTCCGCTACGACGCGCTCGGCGACGTCGTCCCAGCGCTCGTTATCCAGCATTAAACCGCCCAACACCGACTGTTCCGCTTCAATCGAGTGCGGCGGGACCTTTAACCCTGCGACCTGGAAATCACGCTCGCGAGGTTCAGTCTGTTTGTTGAAGGGTTTGTTTCCTGCCATAGTGAATGGAGTTACCGAGATAAAGAGTGGGTCGAAAGATTACCATATTTTTCTTACGGAGGGAGCATGGCAACGCGCATTGAATTCCAGAAACACGGTGGGCCAGACGTACTCAAAGCGGTGGAGTTTACCCCCACCGCGCCTGGCGAAAACGAAGTGCAGGTTGAAAACAAAGCCATAGGCATAAACTACATCGACACCTATATTCGCGGCGGTCTCTACCCGCCGCCGTCAATGCCGAGCGGCCTGGGCACCGAGGCGGCCGGTGTCGTCGTCAAAGTGGGCAGCGCGGTTAAGCATATTAAAGAGGGCGACCGCGTAGTGTACGCGCAGTCTGCGCTGGGCGCTTACAGCTCCATTCACAACGTTCCGGCGGATAAAGCCGCCCTGCTGCCTAACGCTATCTCTTTTGAGCAGGCGGCGGCCTCGTTCCTGAAAGGTCTGACGGTTTATTACCTGCTGCGCAAAACATATGAAATTAAGCCCGACGAGCAGTTCCTGTTCCATGCCGCAGCGGGTGGCGTCGGGCTCATCGCCTGTCAGTGGGCAAAGGCACTGGGCGCGAAGCTGATCGGCACCGTCGGAAATGCACAAAAAGCGCAGCGCGCGCTGCAGGCGGGCGCCTGGCAGGTGATTAACTATCGTGAAGAGAGCATTGTTGAGCGGCTGAAGGAGATCACCAGCGGCAAAAAAGTGCGCGTGGTGTATGACTCGGTGGGGAAAGACACGTGGGAAGCGTCGCTGGACTGTCTGCAGCGCCGTGGTCTGATGGTCAGCTTCGGCAATTCGTCAGGCGCGGTAACCGGCGTTAACCTCGGTATTCTGAATCAGAAAGGTTCGCTGTATGTGACTCGCCCTTCCCTGCAAGGATACATCACCAACCGGGAAGAACTTGAGGAAGCCAGCAACGAGCTGTTCTCGCTGATCGCCAGCGGCGTCATCAAAGTGGATGTGGCAGAGGCGCAGAAATTCGCGCTGACCGATGCGCAGCGCGCGCATGAGGTGCTGGAGAGCCGGGCGACGCAGGGGTCGAGCTTGTTGATTCCCTGAGTCCCAAAAAGAAATTGGGCTTCCCGCGGGAAGCCCTTTCTTTTTTTAGTTCGGCTGTATGTAGGGTACAGCTCGATGAATTCTTTAACGGCAGTCATAGTGACAGATTCGATAACTAAATCCTATTCTGTTCTAAGCCATGCCGCCGGAAAAGTTACAAGTATGTGACGAACCCCTCAATACCTTAGTAACGGAAGCGGTTATTGCGCTGATAACTGGGCACTTTTGGCGCTTTAATCGCCCGAATCACCCACACAACCGCAATGGCCAGCAGTAGCCACGGCAGCAGTTTGATCGTCAGCGCAAACAGTCCGCCAATAAACATGACCACCGTCGCCACCACGATAGCCGCCAGAATGCCGAGCAGCGAAACGCCTGTCGCTAACAGCATGACAAAAAAGCCAATCACAAAAAGTAGTTCCAGCATGGTGCTCTCCCACGAGTTCCCGAGTAATGCAGTAAGCATTACAAGAATCATGCCAGCATTAACCTGTTGTTATTAAAGCAAAACGCCCCGCGAACGTTCGCAGGGCGTGGTGAATTTGACGAACTTTTAGCGAAAGTTATCGCTTGTCTGCCACCAGTCGCAGCGCATGTTCCAGCACCTCAATATCGGCTCCGGCTTTATGCGCATTCTCGCTCAGGTAGCGGCGCCACTGGCGCGCGCCCGGAATACCCTGGAACAGGCCAAGCATATGGCGGGTGATATGGCCGAGATACGTGCCATTGCTCAACTCGCGCTCAATGTAAGGGTACATCGCACGCACGACGGCAATCGGATCGGTGTCCGCACCTTCGATGCCAAAGATTTCGCGATCGACCGTCGCCAGAATGCCCGGGTTCTGATACGCCTCGCGCCCGACCATCACGCCATCCACATGTTCCAGATGCGCTTTGGCCTCTTCCAGCGACTTGATGCCACCGTTGATGGACATCGTCAGGTGCGGGAAGTCACGCTTCAGTTGATATACGCGCGGATAGTCCAGCGGCGGGATCTCACGGTTCTCTTTCGGGCTGAGGCCGGAGAGCCAGGCTTTTCGCGCGTGGATGATAAACATCTCGCATTCGCCTTTCCCGGATACCGTGCTGATAAAGTCGCACAGGAACTCGTAGCTGTCCTGGTCGTCAATGCCGATACGGGTTTTGACCGTGACCGGAATGGAGACCACATCGCGCATCGCCTTGATACAGTCCGCTACCAGTTGCGCATTCCCCATCAGACAGGCGCCAAACATACCGTTTTGCACGCGGTCGGACGGGCAGCCAACGTTAAGGTTGATCTCGTCGTAGCCGCGTTCTTCTGCCAGCTTCGCGCACTGCGCCAGCGCGGCCGGATCGCTGCCGCCCAGCTGCAGGGCAACCGGATGCTCTTCTTCGCTATAGGCCAGATAGTCGCCCTTCCCGTGAATGATTGCGCCCGTGGTCACCATTTCGGTGTACAGCAGCGTATGGCGGGAGAGCTGGCGCAGGAAGTAGCGGCAGTGTCTGTCCGTCCAGTCGAGCATCGGCGCAATGGAGAAACGGTGTGCAGGGAAAGCGGTCTGTAATTCTGACGACATGGCGAAGTTTTAAGCATCTGGTGGAAAAGGGGCGCTACTATAGCACAAAGAAAAGCCGGAGGCGCAGCGCCTCCGGTGGACTTTAGAACGTCATGCTCAACTGAGCCCCGGCGCCCCAGGTTTCGTCCTCGCCGTACAGGCCCATCAGGTCAACATGAACGGTGCTGAACGGTGCGAAACCGACACCACCGGTAAAGACGTTGCTGTCGTTACCCTTCACGTCCGCGCGATAACCCGCACGCACCGCCAGCCAGCTGAGCGGCGTAACCTCGGCACCGACGCCAATGTACTGCGACGTATCTTCGCTCTTGAAGCCTTTGGTTTCGGTTAAATCGCCATCGGCGGTCAGCGGC
>NZ_QFXN01000243.1:0-72480 GCF_003144775.1 Enterobacter sp. CGMCC 5087
TCACCAGCGGACGGATCTGATAGGTGTCTTTATAGCTCACCACTTCTCCCGTACGGCCGTTGCGGATACGGATATCTTTGGTGTCGATATCGCGAGACATCAGGTTTTGGCCGCTCACGCCAACGGTCCAGTGTTCGCCGAAATCAGCCGCAATACCGGCATCGACGTTAAAGCCCGTGTCTTCCGTGCGGTAGCGGCTGTCGTTCCACTTGTTACTGTCGTAATCGTAGATTGACGTGGTGTAGTTATAGACCCAGGTTTTTTGCAGTTTTGGCGTCACGCCCACGGAAACCGGGACGCCGCCGAGGTCAAACTGACGGGCAACGGCAACACCATAGTCGGACACAATCGCCGCCCGGCCAGACGCCGTTGAGTTGAGATTTTTAGTGATCTGATCCGTGCCGTTCAGCGCAGCGTCCAGGGCAACACCGGCAGCCACCACTTTGCTTTGTTGAATACCGCGCAGATAATCAATATCTTGCTGATCGATAGACGAGCTCACCCGGCCATGGGCATAGCCTTTCGCCATAAAGGCCACGGAAAGCACATCGTTAGGGATACTCACGGCAAGCCCTGCACCTGCCGTCGCGCGTGCGGTTTTACCCTTGAGATAGTCCAGTTCATCAGCCAGATCTTTGGCCGCGCCCTGGAACTGATTAATGGAACTTAACGGATTGGTAATAATGTCTCCTGGCGTGAGGTCGTCAACCACATCCTTATAGTGATTGATTTTGTCGTTGATGGTATCTATCTCGTCCTGAAGATTGTCCTCATCCGTCACCTGTACGCCAACGGACGGCAAAATGACCGTCACATCATCGTCCGGTTTTGCCTTTGCCAGCAACGCGGGGTTGATTAACGCCCCGCTACCATAGCTCCCAGCCGCAACGCCGGTACCACCCATTGCGTCACTCCGTGATTCTGTCCAGGTATTGGCTGCTCCCGCCTGATTTGCCATAAACAAGGAAACAGCGATACTAACCACCGAAAATTTAAAATTTTTTTTCACAGTATGCCCGTTATAGTCTGTTATGAAATAACCCCTGTCTGTTATCACCCAAACAGGAACGAACTATTGCTGTGAATAAGTAGTAAAAGACCCGCTATTTCTATCCCTAAGTAAAACTTCCTTACGGCCTGTTGTATTTTGTGACGACCCTCAATATTTATAGAAGAGGAAATTATTTTTTCCCAGGTTTTCCATCATGCGGTCCAAAAAACTGGGGCGGGTGGTCTACCCAGCGATCCTCACGGGTAGCGGCATAAACGGGGTTGAGCGGATAGTAGATGCGGTTGTGCTTCTTATTTGCCTCGCCAACGACCAGTAACCGCACCTCTTCGTCCGTGTTGTTGATAAAGGTATGGCAAATACCGGTTCCGGCAGGAAACCCCACGCTGTCGCCCGGTTCAAGTTTCCATAAATAGCCATTAATCCACGCTTCTGGATGACCTTCGAGCACATAAACGAACTCTTCTTCATCGCTTTCCGCATGCGGATAGGACGTCCTGCGCCCGGGCGGTAAACGCTCATGATGGATACCAATGCGCCCGAGCCCAAGCTTGCGAGCCAACGGGGCGCCGATAGAAAATCGCTCATCGCTATCTGGATAGGTCGAATCATCCGCGCCTTCTACGTCGCGCCAGTGCCGAATACAGTCAGGTTTTTTCATTGTTTATTTCCCGGTTTGTAATTGGTCAGGTATAGCACAGACTGGCGGATCTCGGCGTTTTTACCAGAACATGATAAAGTGAGGGTTTTCCGTCCTATAACATCCGGGGTGCTAAATGGATAAGTCCACAAAAGAGCTGTTAGCGCAGGCCGAAAAGCTGTGTGCGCAACGCAATGTGCGCCTGACTCCGCAGCGCCTTGAAGTCCTACGTCTGATGAGCCTGCAGCAGGGTGCCATCAGCGCCTACGATCTGCTCGACCTGCTGCGCGAAAGCGAGCCGCAGGCGAAACCACCGACCGTGTATCGCGCCCTGGATTTCCTGCTGGAACAAGGATTCGTGCATAAAGTTGAGTCCACAAACAGCTACGTGTTGTGCCATCTGTTCGATCAGCCCACCCACACATCAGCAATGTTTATCTGTGACCGCTGCGGCGTGGTGAAAGAAGAAGCTGCGGAAGGCGTGGAAGATATTATGCATACGCTGGCGGCGAAAATGGGTTTTGCCCTGCGTCATAACGTGATTGAAGCGCACGGGCTGTGCTCTGCCTGCGTGGAAGTGGAAGCCTGTCGTCATCAGGGCGAATGTCAGCACGACCACTCTATTCTTGTGAAGAAAAAACCGCGTTAACGGCAAAAGAAAAGGCGGCACATGGCCGCCCTTAGGGTGTACTTCCTTGTACTTGCGGGTATAGCCCGGTTACCAGCGGTAGTCGTTGCGTTTTTCCCAGTCGCCCACTTCTTTTTCCGCCTGATCTTTCGCGTAGCCGTAACGTTCCTGAATTTTACCGACAAGCTGATCGCGTTTACCTTCAATGACGGTCATATCGTCATCAGTCAGCTTACCCCACTGTTCTTTCGCTTTACCTTTGAACTGCTTCCAGTTGCCGCCGATTTCGTCTTTATTCATCATCGTGTCCTCTTAGTTAAGCGTCGGGTCGTAACGTCCGTTACGTTCTTTTCTGCTGGACGTGATAATTATTGTAGTTAAGGATTCGGCAGTTGATTTCATATTCGGAATCTTTAACCGTCACGATATATCGTGACGTGGAGGGAACCAGGTATCGTTTTGCCAGTGGCGGTGCCAGATAAAAGCCAGCGATATCCCTCTCAGCGAGAGGAAAACGGCCACGGCCAGCCACAAACCGTGATTACCCAGCCAGGGAAGCGTCAGCAGCGTCAGGCCAAACCCGGCCGCAGCGACCGCCATGCTGTTACGCATTTCCGCTCCGCGCGTCGCACCAATAAACATGCCATCCAGCAGATAACACCAGACGCCGACCACCGGTAAGATGACTTGCCAGATGAGATAGTGACTCGCCAGCTCGCGCAGCGCAGGAAGAGACGTAAGCAACGCGACGATTTGCTCACCAAAGCAGGCATAAACCAGGCCGAACGCCAGCGCCACCAGCCCAGACTGGCGGCAGGCTGCCCGCCAGACGTCCCGCAGCTGCCCGCTTTCGCGCGCGCCGTACGCCTGCCCGGAATGCGCTTCTACCGCATAGGCAAATCCGTCCAGCGCGTAGGCGGTAAAGGTCAGCAGCGTCATCAATACCGCGTTGACCGCAACGATTTCTGGCCCCAGTCGCGCCCCGAAAACCGTCAGCGCGCCGAAGCAGAGCTGAAGCAGCAGCGAGCGCAGCATGATGTCACGATTGAGCGCCAGCAGCCTACGGATATTGCCGCGCCACGCGGTTTTGAGCAGCGCCAGGGAGATGCCGCGCATCGTCAGCACGCGCCAGACCATCCACAGGCCAATAATAAAGGTTCCGTACTCGGCAATCGCCGTCGCCAGCGCCGCGCCCCGCACGTTCATATGCAGGCCCATTACCAGCCAGACATCCAGCACAATGTTGAGAAGGTTGCCTACCACCAGCAAAATCACTGGCGCACGGGCGTACTGCACGCCCAATAGCCACCCCAGCAGAACCAGGTTTGCCAGCGAGGCGGGCGCGCTGAGCCAGCGGATTTCAAGGAAACGTCGCGCCTGAGCCAGTACCGCCTCGCTGCCGCCGACAACATGGAGCGCAAGGTCGATCAGGGGCGTACGAAATAAAACGATTAACACCCCCGCGCCAAGCGCAAGGATCAGCGGCTGGACCAGCGCGCGCGCCAGACGCAGCGGATCTTTTGCACCATAAGCCTGGGCCGTGAGCCCGGTGGTGCTCATGCGCAAAAAGAGCAGCAGCATAAACAGGAAGCTGGTTGCCGTCGCGCCAATCGCCACGCCGCCAAGATAAACAGGCGAATCAAGGTGGCCAATAACGGCAGTATCGACCAGACCCAGCAAGGGAACGGTAATATTGGAGAAAATCATCGGCAGAGCAAGACGCCACAATGCCTTATCGGATGCCGTCAGCAGTGACATGAAAAATACCGGGAGTGTGGAATGAAGCAGGCTACAGCAGCGCCATAGCCTGTCAGGAAGAGATTATAGCCATTCACCGTTGCGAATGACCCCAACCGCCAGTCCTTCGATAGAGAAGTTCTGTTCGCGGAGATCGACCACAATGGGTGAAAACTCGCTGTTTTCAGGCAGCAGCTGAACGCTGTTACCCTGTTTTTTCAGACGTTTGACGGTCACTTCGTCATCAATGCGCGCCACAACCACCTGGCCGTTACGCACATCCTGCGTTTTGTGCACCGCAAGCAGATCGCCATCAAGAATACCGATGTCTTTCATCGACATACCGCTAACGCGCAGCAGGAAATCAGCACTCGGTTTGAACATGCCAGGATCGACCTGGTAGTGGCCTTCAATATGCTGCTGTGCCAGTAAAGGCTCACCGGCGGCAACACGGCCTATCAGCGGAATGCCCGTCTCTTCTTCCACCAGCAGGCGGATACCGCGTGACGCGCCTGAAACAATCTCAATCACGCCTTTACGCGCCAGCGCTTTCAGGTGTTCTTCGGCAGCATTCGGAGAACGGAAACCCAGACGCTGCGCGATTTCCGCACGCGTGGGTGGCATACCCGTCTGGCCGATATGATCCCGGATGAGATCAAACACCTCTTGCTGCCTGGTCGTTAACGCTTTCATTCCGCCCCCTGGGTGTATATACAGTTATGCTGTGAGTATATACAGTCAAAGGCGATTTTGGAACCAAAAACTGCACAAAAAACCAGGGACTTAATTATTCCTCGAGGCTCATCGGAAATGTGACCAAAGCAGCGTGACCCAGGTGATAACTGCAGTGATAATCGCCAGCAACACGGCAGCAGAGCCCATGTCTTTTGCGCGGCCAGAAAGCTCGTGGAAATCTGAACCAATGCGATCGACAACGGCCTCAATAGCGCTATTAAGAATTTCCACTATCATCACCAGAAGTACGGAACCGATAAGAAGTACGCGGGTAATAGCATCAACATCAAGGAAACAGGCGATGATCACCGCGATGATTGCGGCGACACCCTCTTGGCGAAAGGCAGCTTCGTTGATCCACGCGGCACGGAAACCTTTCCATGAATAGCCGGCGGCTTTGATGATACGCGTTAACCCAGTGGTATTATTGGCCATTAAAAGAACCTTTTATGAAAAAAAGCGTCAGTAACAGGAACTGTAGCGCGTTTCGCTACAGCCTGAAGTATGACGGGTAACAACAGAAATTTTGCGCGCTTTCTGTTATCCTTGCGCCGCAATTGCATTATTAACCAGAGGCTTTACATCGTTTATGTCCGGCTGGCCACGAATTTACTACAAATTACTTAATTTACCATTAAGCATCCTGGTAAAAAGCAAGTCTATCCCAGCAGAACCCGCGCTGGAATTGGGGCTCGATACTTCGCGTCCTATTATGTACGTTTTGCCTTATAACTCGAAGGCAGACTTACTGACGCTTCGTGCCCAGTGTCTGGCGCATGACTTACCTGACCCGCTTGAACCGCTTGAAGTTGACGGTACACTGCTGCCGCGCCACGTGTTCATTCACGGTGGACCGCGCGTGTTTACCTACTACACGCCAAAAGAAGAGTCCATCAAGCTGTTCCACGACTATCTCGACCTGCACCGCAGCAACCCCGATCTGGATGTGCAGATGGTGCCGGTGTCGGTGATGTTTGGTCGTC
This sequence comes from Enterobacter sp. CGMCC 5087, assembly GCF_003144775.1. NCBI lineage: Bacteria > Pseudomonadati > Pseudomonadota > Gammaproteobacteria > Enterobacterales > Enterobacteriaceae > Enterobacter > Enterobacter sp. CGMCC 5087. The sequence continues at coordinate 5,733 of NZ_QFXN01000243.1, forward strand.
GTCCGGGCCGTGAAAAAGGTGAAGAGAACCCGCCGCTGCGCATGCTTAACGGCATCCAGAAGTTCTTCGCGGTCTCCTGGCTGGGACGCGACAGCTTTGTGCGTTTCTCCCCTTCCGTTTCGCTGCGTCGAATGGCGGACGAGCATGGAACCGACAAGATCATCGCGCAGAAACTGGCGCGCGTGGCGCGTATGCACTTCGCCCGCCAGCGCCTGGCTGCCGTAGGGCCGCGTCTCCCGGCGCGTCAGGACCTGTTCAACAAGCTGCTGGCCTCCAAAGCGATTGCTCGCGCCGTTGAAGACGAAGCGCGCAGCAAGAAAATATCGCATGAGAAAGCCCAGCAGAACGCCATTGCGCTGATGGAAGAGATTGCAGCGAACTTCTCATACGAGATGATCCGCCTGTCCGATCGTATTCTCGGTTTTACCTGGAACCGCCTCTACCAGGGCATCAACGTTCATAACGCCGAGCGCGTACGCCAGCTGGCGCATGATGGCCATGAGATTGTCTATGTTCCCTGCCACCGCAGCCACATGGACTACCTGCTTCTTTCCTACGTGCTCTATCACCAGGGGCTGGTACCTCCGCACATTGCTGCCGGTATCAACCTGAATTTCTGGCCAGCAGGTCCGATTTTCCGCCGCCTGGGCGCGTTCTTTATCCGTCGTACCTTCAAGGGCAACAAGCTCTACTCCACCGTGTTCCGCGAATATCTGGGCGAGCTGTTCAGCCGCGGCTATTCCGTTGAGTACTTCGTGGAGGGCGGTCGTTCCCGTACCGGACGTCTGCTCGATCCGAAGACCGGCACGCTGTCGATGACCATTCAGGCGATGCTGCGCGGAGGAACCCGTCCAATCACGCTGGTGCCAATCTACATTGGCTATGAGCACGTGATGGAAGTGGGCACGTACGCCAAAGAACTGCGCGGTGCGACCAAAGAGAAAGAGAGCCTGCCACAGATGCTGCGCGGCTTGAGCAAGCTACGCAATCTCGGTCAGGGCTACGTGAACTTCGGCGAACCGATGCCGCTGATGACGTATCTGAACCATCACGTTCCCGAGTGGCGCGAGTCCATCGATCCTATCGAAGCGATTCGTCCGGCCTGGCTGACGCCAACCGTCAACGGCATCGCGTCCGAGCTGATGGTGCGCATTAACAACGCCGGTGCGGCAAACGCCATGAACCTGTGCTGTACGGCGCTTCTGGCTTCGCGTCAACGCTCGCTGACCCGCGAGCAGCTCACGGAGCAGCTGGATTGCTATCTGGACATGATGCGCAACGTGCCGTATTCCGTTGATTCAACCGTGCCTTCTGCTACCGCCAGTGAGCTTATCGATCACGCGCTGCAGATGAACAAGTTTGAAGTCGAAAAGGACACGATCGGCGACATCATCATTCTGCCGCGCGAGCAGGCAGTGCTGATGACCTACTACCGCAACAACATCACCCATATGCTGATGCTGCCGTCGCTCATGGCGGCTATCATCACCCAGCATCGCCGTATTTCGCGTCAGGAGCTATTGCGTCACGTTGAGACGCTCTATCCGATGCTGAAAGCGGAGCTGTTCCTGCGCTGGAGCAAGGATGAGCTGGCGGGCGAACTGGACAAACTGACGGAAGAACTGCGTCGTCAGGGGCTAATCACCGTCTCAAACGACGAGCTGCACATCAATCCGTCGCGTTCCCGTACCCTGCAACTGCTGGCGGCCGGCGCGCGCGAAACGCTGCAGCGCTACGCCATTACGTTCTGGCTGCTGAGTGCGAACCCGTCTATTAACCGCGGTACGCTGGAGAAAGAGAGCCGGACGCTGGCACAGCGCCTGTCCGTTCTGCACGGCATTAACGCCCCGGAGTTCTTCGACAAAGCGGTCTTCAGCTCTCTGGTCCTGACGCTGCGTGACGAAGGCTACATCAGCGATACGGGCGATGCCGAGCCGGAAGAGACGCTGAAGGTGTACCAGATGCTGGCAGAACTGATCACCTCGGATGTGCGTTTGACGATTGAGAGCGCGACGCAGGACGAGTGATGTGAAAAAGCCGGGTGGTGGTTTCACCTGACCCGGCCTGGCGTTCTGCATAATATAAAGGCCCGGTAAGCGCTAACGCTACCGGGCCTTATTTTTGAGCCTTGTTAAATCACCGCATTCAGCTCAGCAACGTAAAGGCTATCATCCCGACAATCGCACCCGTCGTACCGAGGATGGTTTCCATCAGCGTCCAGGTTTTAAGGGTTTGCGCTTCGGTAGCGCCGGTAAATTTCCCGAACAGCCAGAAACCCGCGTCGTTAACGTGAGAGACCACAATCGAACCGCCCGCGATACAGATAGACAGCGCGGCCATCTGCGCACCGGAGTAGTTCAGCTGTTCAATCACCGGCATCACCAGACCCACGGCGGTTAAGCACGCCACGGTTGCGGAACCCTGGATGATACGCACCGCCGCCGCCAGCACGAAGCAGGTGACCGCAATCGGCAGGCCCATCCCGGTCAGCGCTTCGCCCAGAGCCGGGCCCACGCCGGAATCCACCAGCACCTGCTTGAACACGCCGCCGGCGCCGATCACCAGCAGGATAATGCCCGCCGGCTGCAGCGCGGCACCGCAGATCTCCATCACCCGGTCTTTTGGCATCCCCTGACGCATTGCCAGGCCGTAAATCGCCACCAGACAGGCCACCAGGATCGCCGTGAACGGGTGACCGATAAACTCAAACCATTCGTAGGCGCTGGAACCCACCGGCACAAAGCGCGCGGCGATGGTTTTCAGACCCACGAGAACCAGCGGGAGCAGGATCAGCGACAGGCTGAAGCCGAAGGACGGCATTTTGCCCTCGCCCAGGTGCGGCTCGGTGATGTCGTCCGGAATATGCAGCTCAACGTAACGGCTGATGAAGTTGCCCCACAGCGGGCCGGCAATAATCATCCCCGGAATTGCCGCGCACAGGCCAATCAGGATCATCCAGCCAAAGTCGGCGTGCATCTGGGATGCCAGCAGCATCGGCGCAGGCCCCGGCAGCAGAAACGCTGCTGCCGCCGCCACGCCCGCAAACAGCGGAATGACCAGCTTCACGAGGTTAGTACCGGTATGGCGCGCCATGGAGAACGCGACGCTTATCAGCAGCACAACGGCCACTTCGAAGAACAGCGGCAGCGCGCAAATCAGGCCCGCCAGACCAATCGCGTAGTGCGCGCGGCTGTGGCCGAAGGATTTCAACATCTTGACGGCAATCTGGTCGACCGCCCCCGTCTCGTGCAAAATCTTGCCAAACATCGCGCCCAGCGCGACCACAATCGCCAGGAAGCCCAGCGTGCCGCCCATCCCTTTTTCCATCGTCGCGGCGATCTTGTCGAGCGGCATACCGGAAAAGAGACCTGCACCTATAGAAACCACCATCAAAGCAACAAAAGCGTGCATACGCGCCTTCATCACTAAAAACAGCAGCAGCAATACCGAACCCACTGCTGTCAAAACTAGCGTTAATGTACTCAAAACTTACTGCCTTTTATTGATGACCTCGATGGTGCTGGCAACAACACCCTCCAGTGACTGATCGATATCAACCACTAAGACGTCTTTCTCGTCTTCACCCGGCTCCTGCAGCGCTTCGAACTGCGTCACTAGCATCTGGGTTTTGAAGAAGTGACCTTTACGCGCCTTCAGACGGCTTTCAATCACCTCGAAATCCCCTTTCAGGTAGATGAAAGAGAGGTTCGGGTTGCCGTCGCGCAGCAGGTCGCGGTAGGTTTTTTTCAGCGCGGAACAGACGATCAGGGAGACTTTGTTGGTGCGCTGCATCGCGAACGCGGCGTCATTCAGCGCCTGCAACCACGGTTTGCGGTCGTCATCGTTCAGCGGCTCGCCGGAGGCCATTTTCATGATGTTGCTGCGCGGATGGAGGAAGTCGCCATCAAGAAACGCAGCCTGGAGTTGATGCGCCACTTCGCTGGCTACGGCTGATTTCCCGCTACCGGAAACGCCCATCAGGACGTAGACGTGGTGATCGTGATTAGTCGTGCTCAAAGGGTGTCCCTCAGTCAATTGTTACGGGTAACAGTTATCGGTAACATTGTCCTGCCGGGGCAAAAGAGAAGCAATATCCAAACGTGCGCGAAGTGAATAAGTGTGAGCTACTTCAAATTTGTCAGTTCAAATAGATCCACCCGGTGACAAGGTGAAACCTAAATCTAACATTTTTGGGGTAACCGTCTCGCCACGAATGCGCGCCAGCAGGCGTTCTGCGCCAATGCGGCCCATACGTTCACGCGGGGTCAGGACGCTTGCCAGACGCGGCTCCATCACCTGGCCGATGTCGTGGCCGTGGAAACCGGCAATTGCCATATCATCCGGGATCTTGAGCCCCAGACGCTGACACTCAAACGCCGCGCCGACCGCAAGGTCATCGTTGGTGCAGAAAATACCGTCCAGTTGCGGATACTCGCGTCGTGCCTGACGCATCAGCTCAATACCCGACGTATAGGAAGAGGACTGCTCCACCATTACGCTGTAGGGGGTTAAGTTCGCGTCGAGCATCGCCTGCTCGTATCCCTTCTGTTTGATGATAGTACGTTCATCAAGACGCGCACCCAGATAGGCGATATGACGATGACCGCGAGCGATGATGGCCGCCGTCATCTGGCGCGCCGCTTCGAAGTTATCGAACCCCACGGCGATATCGAGGCACGGCGACTGGCTGTCCATCAGCTCCACCACCGGGATACCGGCCACTTCGATCATTTTGAGCGTGCGGGCAGTGTGGGTACGTTCCGTTAAAATCAGGCCGTCGATGTTCCAGGAAAGCATCGATTCAAGACGTTCCTCTTCCAGCTCCGGCTTGTACCCGTAGTGTGCAAGCATGGTCTGATAGCCAAAAGCATCGGTTACGCTTTCAATGCCGCGCAAAACTTCGGCGAAAACCTGGTTGGTCAAGGAAGGAAGCAGGACGCCCACCGCACGGCTGGTCGCATTGGAGAGAATATCGGGCGCGCGGTTGGGGATATAACCCAGTTCATCAAGGGCAGCGGCAATCTTGCCACGTAACGCCACGGAAACCTGCTCCGGGTTACGTAAAAAACGGCTGACCGTCATTTTGGTCACACCGACGCGATCGGCGACATCCTGAAGTACGGGGCGTTTCTTTTTCATCGTCCTGAGAAATCTTGAAGTGAGAGATTTGCTCAGTTTATCACGGACAAAGCCCATCCTTCCCCTGTCAAAGGGAAGGATGGGCATTTATTTATGATTTATTACACCGGCGGCAGGTCAAACAGCAGAATTTCACTTTCGCTGTCGGCATGCACGGAGAGCGCCTGCTCATCCCAGACGGCCAGACCATCGGCGGTTGTCGCTTTGGTGCCGTTGATGGACACTTCACCTTTCACCACCTGGATCCAGACGCGGCGGTTGGCGGCAATCTGGTGCACAGACTGTTCGTCTTTCGCCAGCGCCCAGCGGTACAGCTCCATATCCTGATGCACCTTCAGGGAACCTTCACGCGCATCCGGGGACAGCACCAGCTGTTTGCCCTGTTTTGCGTCGAAGCGGCGCTGCTCGTAGCGCGGCGTGATGCCGGTCTCTTCTGGAATGATCCAGATTTGATACAGGTGCAGTTTTTCCGTTTTGCTCGGGTTGTACTCGGAATGACGCACCCCGGTACCCGCGCTCATAATCTGGAACTCGCCCGCCGGAACCTGCTCTTTGTTACCCATGCTGTCCTGGTGCTCAACCGCCCCTTCCAGCACATAGGTCAGGATTTCCATGTCTTTGTGCGGGTGGGTACCGAAGCCCTGGCCTGCATCAATCACGTCGTCGTTAATCACGCGCAGTGCGGAGAAACCCATGAAGTTTGGGTCGTAGTAGTCGGCAAACGAGAATGAATGCCATGAGTCCAGCCAGCCATGATTCGCGTGACCACGTTCGTTTGCTTTGCGTAAGTAGATCATTGTTTTCACCCTCAGTTCGTTTCGATGGAGTAAGTGTGGACGCAAACCGCCCTGGATCATAGAGGGTGAAAATTGACTCCTCTGTTCAAAAATTATGAATAAGGGAAGAGGAGCCGTTTTTGCTTATTTCGCGAGGGTTACCGTGGCAGGAGAAGCCTGCTCGAAGGCCCGCTCGAGGATTTCCAGGTTGGCCAGAACGTCAGATTCCTTGACGTAATTCGGCGCGCCGGTTGTGAGAGTTTCATACAGCGCATCGTAGACGCGGCCATAGTCGCCAATTTCCGGTTTTAACTCTTCTCTCACCGTCACGCCCTCATCGTTCACGTACTCCAGCATGCCCACGGAATCATCCGCCGCAAAGCCCGGCTCACCCGGCATGATGTTGGCCTTCAGGCTGGTCTCCTGCTGGTCGATGCCGTACTTGATGAACGAGCCTCGGGTGCCGTGAACGATAAATTTCGGATAGTCGATTTTCACCAGATGGCTGGTTTTGACGATGGCTTTCAGGTCGCCGTAGAACAGCTGCGCTTCAAAGGTGTCGTCCGGATTGGCTTTATTACGCAGGCTGCGGATGTCGTATGCGACATGATCCGGTCGGCCAAAAAGGGAGATGATCTGGTCCATGGTATGCACGCCCAGACCATAGAACGAGCCGTCCTGCGGCAGGCCGGGTTGGGTTTCCGCTACCGGACGGTAGTAATCGAAGTGGCTTTCGATTTCCACAATGTCGCCCAGCTTGCCGCTTTCAATCGCCTTTTTCGCCGTCAGGAAGCAGCTGTCAAAGCGACGGTTCTGATACGGCGTAACGGTCAGGCCTTTACTTTTCGCCAGCGCGAACAGCTCTTTTGCTTCGGCGATGGTCGGGGTGAACGGTTTTTCCACCAGCACGTTTTTGCCCGCTTCCAGCGCGCGTTTCGCGTAGTCGAAGTGGCTGTCGGCGTGCGTGCAGACGACAACCAGTTTGACCTGCGGGTCGTTAAGCACGTCATCCAGATCGCTGGTGAAATGAATATGAGAATACTGCGGGGATTGCTCTTCCGGCTTCGCGCGGCGGCGGAAGACGTGCGCGACGTGCCAGCTGTCTTTACGGTTGAGAACATACGGCAGGTGGTAGCGGGTCGTACTTTTACCAAATCCAATAAATGCGCAATGTAGTGTCATGGCTCAGTCCTTTTGGAAGGTTACTGAGTCTAACCATAACAAAAAAAAAGCCAGCTAAAAGCTGGCTAAAGTAATACTGGAAGCAATGTGAGCAATGTCGTGCTTTCAGGTTCCCGTAGGGGTCTTCCTGAATGCAGAGCAATAATAATCATTCTCATTCGCACTTGTCCAATACTTTTTGCAAAAAATAGCGGTTGACTCAAATTTTAAAGTCATTGATGTTGGAAGGGACGTTTAACTGACTGAGGAACAAGGAATGAGTGAGATAGTGATACGCCATGCGGAACCGAAAGATTATGACGCCATTCGTCAGATCCACGCCCAGCCGGAGGTGTACCACAACACACTACAGGTTCCTCATCCGTCTGAGCAAATGTGGCAAGAACGACTCACCGACCAGCCCGGCATTAAGCAACTGGTCGCCTGTATAGACGGTCATGTCGCCGGGCATCTGTGCATCGCCGTCGCGCAACGCCCACGCCGCAGCCATGTGGCTGATTTTGGGATTTGTGTCGGTGCGCAGTGGCAAAACCGGGGCGTTGCCAGCGCGCTGATGCGCACCATGATTGATATGTGCGATAACTGGCTGCGCGTTGACCGCATTGAGCTGACGGTATTTGTCGATAACGAACCGGCGATTGCGGTGTACAAAAAACACGGGTTCGAAATTGAAGGCACCGGCAAACGCTATGCCCTGCGCAACGGCGAGTATGTGGATGCGTATTACATGGCGCGAATGAAGTAGTTTGTTGCCCTCACCCTAACCCTCTCCCACCGGGAGAGGGAATGAAAAACGTAGGCCGGGTAAGGTGAAGCCGCTACCCGGCAAACCATCAATACCCCGCCGACAAATCATCCACCGACCGCGGATCCGACGCGCCAAACAGCGCCCCATCCGGCCCGACCATAATGCTCTGGGTGCTGCCCATCGCCTCCTTCACCGCCACCTTCTGCCCGCGCTGTTCCAGCAGCTTGATGGTGTCCGGGCTAAAGCCCTTTTCCACGCGCAGCTCGTCCGGCAGCCACTGGTGATGGAAACGCGGGGCGTTGGTCGCTTCGGCGACGTTCATCCCAAAGTCGATGCTGTTCACCACCATCTGCAGCACGGTGGTGATAATACGGCTCCCGCCAGGGCTGCCGGTTACCAGCCAGGTTTTCCCGTCTTTCACGACAATGGTGGGCGACATAGACGATAGCGGACGCTTCTTCGGCCCGACGGCGTTTGCATCACCGCCCACCAGCCCGTAGACGTTCGGCACGCCCGGTTTGGCAGAGAAGTCATCCATCTCGTTGTTCAGCAGAATACCGCTGTTGCCCGCCACAATCCCGGTGCCGAAGGTGGTGTTGAGCGTGTACGTCACCGCCACCGCGTTACCGTCTTTATCCACCACCGAGAAGTGTGTGGTCTGGTTGCTTTCATACGGCGCCAGCTTGCCGGGGCGGATCTCGCTCGACGGTTTAGCCTTGTTGATGTCGATCTGATCGGCAATAGATTTGGCATACGCCTTGTTGGTCAGCGCCTGCCATGGCACCTTCACGAAGTCCGGATCGCCGAGATATTCCGAACGGTCCGCGTAAGCGCGTTTTTCCGCTTCCGCCATCACCTGCATGGCATCCGCGCTGCCGAAGCCGAACTTGTGCATATCGAAGTTTTCGAGAATATTGAGGATCTGCACGATGTGGATCCCGCCGGAAGACGGCGGCGGCATGGAGAAGACCTCGTATCCGCGATAGGTGCCGCTAATCGGCTCGCGCTCCACCGCCTTGTATTCTGCCAGATCCGCTTTGGTGATGAGCCCGCCGTTCTTGTGCATCTCTTCGGCAATCTGGTCGGCAATTGCCCCTTTGTAGAAGGCGTCCGGACCGTGCTCCGCAATCAGCTCCAGGCTTTTGGCGAGGTTCTTCTGCACCAGCTTATCGCCCTTCTTCAGCGGCTCACCGTCTTTCCAGAAAATGGCCTTGCTGTTTTCGTGATTCGGAATGACTTCGCTGCCGTAGGTCTTGAGGTCGTCCGCCAGCGCATCGTTTACCACAAAGCCGTCGCGCGCCAGCTTGATGGCAGGCTGAACCACCTTGTTCAGCGGCATCGTGCCGTATTTTTCCAGCGCCAGCGAGAAGCCCGCAACGGTGCCCGGCGTGCCGGTGGCGAGGTGCGAAGTCAGGGATTTTTTGCTGTCAGGGTTACCCTGATCGTCGAGGAACATATCGCGGGACGCCTGAGAAGGCGCCATTTCTCGGAAATCGATAGCGGTGGTTTTACCGTCTTTGGTGCGCAGCATCATAAAACCGCCGCCGCCCAGGTTCCCCGCCTGCGGATGCGTTACCGCCAGCGCATAGCCGACGGCGACCGCTGCATCCACCGCGTTACCGCCCTGCCTGAGAATGTCGACGCCCACGCGGGTCGCCAGTGCATCCACGGATGCCACCATCCCGTGGGTTGCCCGCACGGGATGAAAAACATCTTCCTCCACGCCGTAAGAGACCGGAGGCGCCGCTGGCGGGTTGGCCGCCACGCTAAATGTACCGCCTGCCATCAGCGCGGCGATGGCGACCCAGCGCAAAAACGTTGGTTTCATCATTATTGTTCTCCAGGTGAAGGGATCCATATTCCCCGCTTAAGCCTGGTTCACAACTCCTAAAAAATCATCGTCATGGTGAAATCGGGGTAAACTTAAGAGAGACCTCAAAAGGAGGAAATGACAATGAAACGCTTATGGATCCTTACGGCGCTGATCCCGTTTGCCGCGCTCGCACAGCCGCTTAACACCATGAACAACCCAAACCAGCAGGGTTATGTCATCCCGAGCCAGCAGCGTATGCAGACCGAGATGATGAGCCAGCAACAGCAGCAGAAAGGGATGCTTAATCAGCAGCTTAAAACGCAGACCCAGATGCAGCAGCAAAGCCTGCAAAATCAGATGAACGCCAACACCCAGCGCGTGCAGCAGGGGCAGGTGCGCGAGCAGCCGCTGCCGAATAAAAACGGCGGGATGCTAGGAGGAATGACGTCGTCAGGCAGCGGACAGCAGCACATGCTGCCGCCGCAGTCGAATGGCAGTATGCTTAATCCGCAGAACTAAAATCCGGGCCGATCAGGTCGATTGCATCGGTACAGATGCTGTCCACGCCCCAGCGCAGCAGTTCGGCTGCGCGCTGGGGTTTGTTAACCGTGTAGACCAGAATATGCAGACCCGCGTCCTTCAGCATCTTCACCCGCGCCTCATCCAGCAGCCTGTGGTTGAGATGGATAGAAACGCACGCTAAGCGTGTCGTCAGCTCGCGCCAGTCCTCGCGCCACTCGTCAAGCAGAAGCCCGCGCGGCAGATCCGGCACGGCCGCCTGTGCCGCTTCCAGGGCGTCAACTTCAAACGATGAGAGCAGCGGCGCGGTCATCCCTTCCCACAGTTCGCGTGCGGCCAGGGCAATCACTTTGCCGGTCAGCGGCCCGGTGCCGGTGGTCGGTTTGATTTCGATATTGGCCATCATGCCATGCTGGCGACAGCGATCGGCCACTTCCGCCAGCAGCGGCAGCGGTTCGCCTTTGAATTCGCCGCTGTACCAGCTTCCTGCGTCCACCTTCAGCAGATCGCGCCACGGCAGTTCACCTGCCACGCCCCAGCCGTTGCTGGTGCGTTCGAGATTATCGTCATGCAGCAGGAAAATTTCGCCGTCTTTCGACAGCTTGGCGTCGAACTCGATCATCGTGTGACCGTAGCGCGCGCCGACGTCAATTGCCGCCAGGGTGTTCTCCGGCGCCAGCTTACCGCCGCCCCGGTGGGCGACGACGTGGGGATAAGGCCAGTTGCTCATACTCGTTGTCCTGTTTCACCGTCAAACAGGTGCAGATGGTTTTCCGGCAGGTGCAGCCACAGCGTGCTGCCTGCTTTCGGACGCTCCTGATGCGCCAGGCGCACCACCATTTTTTGTTCGCCCCAGCGCCCGTGCGCCAGGTTATCTGCACCCAACATCTCCAGCGTGTCCATCACCAGCGGCACGCCGCCGTCCGCCTGAGAGGTTAAACCAATATGTTCCGGGCGGATACCGAGCGTCATCTTACGCCCGGCGTAGCCACGATAGTACCAGTTGATCGGCAATGCCATCCCGCTTTCCAGCTCAAAATGCGTGCCCGTGTTGCTGATACGCCCTTCCAGCAGGTTCATTGCCGGGCTGCCGATAAAGCTCGCCACAAAGCGGGTGGCCGGTTTCTCGTACACTTCCACCGGCGTGCCAATCTGCTCGGCGATGCCTTTGTTCATCACCATTACGCGCTGGGCGAGGGTCATGGCTTCGACCTGATCGTGGGTGACGTACAGAGAGGTGGTTTTCAGACGACGGTGCAGCTGCTGCAGCTCAAGACGCATCTGCACGCGCAGCTTGGCGTCGAGGTTAGACAGCGGCTCGTCGAAGAGGAATACCGCCGGATCGCGCACGATGGCGCGCCCCATTGCCACGCGCTGGCGCTGGCCGCCGGAGAGCTCGCGCGGGCGGCGCTTCAGCAGGCCGTCCAGCTCGAGAATACGCGCCGCCTCTTTCACCCGCTCGTCGATATGGCCTTTGCCCATCCCGCGGATTTTCAGCCCCCAGGCCATGTTCTCTTCCACGCTCATGTGCGGATAGAGAGCGTAGTTCTGGAACACCATCGCAATGCCTCTGTCTTTCGGCTCCATTTCGGTGACGCGCTGGCGGTCAATCCAGATATCCCCGGAGGTCACGCGCTCCAGCCCCGCCACCATGCGCAGCAGGGTGGATTTGCCACAGCCGGACGGGCCGACCATCACGATGAATTCTCCGTCCGCCACGTCGAGCGTCAGCGGCTGAATCACCTGAGTTTTGCCATCCCAGCTTTTGGTTACTGCCTGAAGTTTTAAACCTGCCATCTTATTTCTCGCTATCGACCAGGCCGCGGACAAACGCGCGCTGCATGGCTAAAACAATGACTACGGGTGGGATAAGGGTGAGCAGCATCGCCGCCATCACCTGGTTCCAGAGGGTGGTGCCTTCGCCAGTGGCGATCATGCCTTTGATGCCCGCCACGGCGGTGCCGAGGTTGACGTCCTGAATAATCAGCAGCGGCCACAGGTACTGGTTCCAGCCGTAGATAAAAGTGATCACAAACAGCGCCGCGAGGTTGGTTTTCGACAGCGGCAGCACGATGTCGCGGAAGAAGCGCATCGGCGACGCACCGTCGATGCGCGCCGCTTCAATCAGCTCGTCCGGCAGAGTCATAAAGAACTGGCGGAACAGGAAGGTGGCGGTCGCCGAGGCCATCAGCGGCAGGGTTAAGCCCGCGTAGCTGTCGAGCATCTTCAGGTTGGCAATCACCTCCACCGTCGGGAAGATACGCACCTCCACCGGCAGCATCAGCGTGATGAAGATCATCCAGAAGAAGAGATTGCGCAGCGGAAAGCGAAACCAGACGATGGCGAAGGCCGAAAGTATCGACACCGTAATTTTGCCGACCGTAATGCCAAACGCCATGATGAAGCTGTTGAGCATCATCAGCCAGAACGGCGCGCTGTTGGCGCCCACGCCCTGGGTCCAGATGGTCTTCATGTTCTCGAAAAGATGTGTGCCTGGGATCAGCGTCATCGGCGTGTCGAACACCGCTTTGGTGTCCAGCGTGGCGGCGACAAACGCCACGTACAGCGGGAAGAGGATGACGATAATCCCTAAAATCAGCATGGTATGGCTGAAAATCGTCAGCCCGCGACGGTTCTCAATCATTGGTAGCGCACCTTACTTTCGACATAGCGGAACTGCACCACCGTGAGGATGATGACGAGGAACATCAGCACGACGGACTGCGCGGCAGAGGCAGAGAGATCCAGACCCGCAAAGCCTTCGCGGTAGATTTTGTAAATCAGCGTGGTGGTCGCCTGCACCGGGCCGCCTGCGGTCGCCGCGTCGATCACCGGGAAGGTGTCGAAGAAGGCGTATACGAGGTTAACCACCAGCAGGAAGAAACTCACCGGGGCGATCAGCGGCAGCGACAGCCTGAAGAAGCGACGAATGGGCCCTGCGCCGTCAATTGCCGCGGCTTCCACCAGCGAGCGCGGAATGGACTGCAGCGCGGCAAAGAAGAACAGGAAGTTGTAGCTAATCTGCTTCCACACCGAGGCAAACACCACCAGGAACATCGCCTGACCGCTGTTCTGGGCGTGGTTCCAGTCGTAGCCGAACTCTGTCAGGAAGTGGGTAATCAACCCGCGACCGGGGTTAAACAGGAAGATCCACAGCACGGCGGCGACGGCGGGAGCCACGGCGTAAGGCAGCAGCATCAGGGTTTGATAAATACGGCTGCCGCGCACCACGTAGTCCACCAGCGCGGCGAAAAACAGCGAGGCAACCAGACCGCTGACGGTCACCAGCGCGCTGAACTTCATCGTCGTCCAGAAGGAGTCCAGGTAGTAGCTGTCGTGGAACAGCGCGGTAAAGTTGTCCAGACCAACAAACTGGCTGGAAAGCCCGAACGGGTCGACGCTTTGTACCGAGTACCACAGCGCTTCGCCCGCAGGCCAGATAAAGAAGATAACGGTGATGACCAGCTGCGGCGCGACCAACAGGTACGGAAGCCAGCGGGAACGGAACACCGGACGGGATGATGACATTGAGATTTGGTTCCTGGCGATTTCGGTTTTCTCCCTCTCCCTGTGGGAGAGGGTTGGGGTGAGGGCATCAGGCCGCATTAATCCGTAAGCCCGGAACGCTGCGCGTCACCGGGCATTTTTTTACGATTTAGTCGACTGCTCAAAGCGGCGCAGCAGCTGATTCCCGCGCTCTACCGCAGAGTCCAGCGCCTGCTGTGGCGTTTTCTTACCGGTCCACACGCTTTCCAGCTCTTCATCCACGATGGTGCGGATCTGCGGCATGTTGCCCAGACGCAGGCCTTTGGTGAACGGCAACGGCGGCTTGTTCAGCATCTGACGCGTCGCAATGTCCGCGCCCGGGTTCTTGCTGTAGAAGCCCTGCTCGCGGGTCAGGTCGTACGCGGCTTTGGTGATCGGCAGGTAGCCGGTCTTCTGGTGCCATTCGGCAGCGTTTTCAGGCTTCGCCAGGAAGTCGAGGAACTCGGCCACCCCTTTGTAGGTGCCCTTGTCTTTACCCTGCATCACCCACAGGCTCGCTCCGCCGATTATGGCGTTCTGCGGCGCGCCCTTCACGTCAGCGTCATACGGCATCATGCCCACGCCGTAGTTGAATTTGGCGTAGTGACGGATATCCGCCAGCGAGCCGGACGAGGCGGTGGTAATGGCGCAGTCGCCGTTGTAGAACTTCTCGGTGGATTCGTCTTTACGCCCGAAGTAGCTGAAGTCGCCCTTCTTGTTCAGATCGGCCAGCAGCGCGATGTGCTTCACCTGCTCCGGCTTGTTGAACTCCAGTACCGCGTCGGTGCCGTCGAAGCCGTTGTTTTTGGTCGCAACCGGCAGGCCGTGCCAGGCGCTGAAGTTTTCAATCTGGATCCAGCCCTGCCAGCCGCTGGCGTAGCCGCACTTCATCCCCGCCGCTTTCAGCTTCGCGGTGTACTCCGCCAGGTCCTGCCAGGTTTTTGGCGGCTGCTCCGGGTCTAAACCGGCTTTTTTGAAGGCGTCTTTGTTGTAGTACAGCACCGGCGTGGAGCTGTTAAACGGCTGGGACAGCAGGTGGCCGGTTTTGGAATCGGTGTAGTAACCCGCTACGGTCGGCACGAACTGCGACTCGTCGAAGTTGATGCCCGCTTCTTTGAATACTTCATAGACCGGCTTGATGGCTTTGGAGGCCATCATGGTGGCGGTACCCACTTCATAAACCTGCAACAGCGCCGGCGCGTTGCCCGTACGGAAGGCGGCGATGCCCGCGCTCAGGCTCTGCTCGTAGTTACCTTTGTACACCGGCACAATTTTGTAATCCGGATGGGTGTCGTTGAAACGCTGCGCCAGGGAGTCAACTTCTTTACCCAACTCCCCTTCCATGGAATGCCAGAACGGAATGGTGGTCACAGCCATTGCGTTCGTCGCAAAAGCCAGACCCAGTGCCAGACCCAAAGCTGTGTGTCGTAACGATGTCATTGTCATCTCTCTTATTGTGCCGGATGCGCGATATCACGCGTTTTATGCTCGCGAGGTAACATGACATGCTCGAATTACAGAAAAATAACTGTTTGTTTACAGATAAGTGACAGCCAGGCGTCAGGGGGATGATGGTTGTGTGAAGGGGGATGGGGGTTAGGTGCGGTCTGGTGCCCTCACCCCAGCCCTCTCCCACAGGGAGAGGGAGCAAACACTAAAAAAGGCAACTTGCCTTGCCTTTTTGCTTTTATCTCGTGCGGTCTGGTGCCCTCACCCCGACCCTCTCCCACGGGGAGAGGGAGCAAACACTAAAAAAGGCAACTTGCGTTGCCTTTTTGCTTTTACCTCGTGCGGTCTGGTGCCCTCACCCCGGCCCTCTCCCACGGGGAGAGGGAGCAAACACTAAAAAAGGCAACTTGCGTTGCCTTTTTGCTTTTACCTATCCGCCCAGATACGCGCTCCGCACCGCCTCGTTCGCCAGCAGCGCGTCGCCGGTATCCTCCAGCACCACGCGACCGTTCTCCAGCACGTAGCCACGGTCGGCGAGCTTCAGCGCCTGGTTGGCGTTCTGCTCGACGAGGAAAATGGTCATCCCCTCTTTGCGCAGCTGCTCAATGGTGTCGAAAATCTGCTGGATGATGATCGGCGCCAGACCGAGCGACGGCTCATCCAGCAACAGCAGGCGCGGCTGGCTCATCAGCGCGCGGCCAATCGCCAGCATCTGCTGCTCACCGCCGGACATGGTGCCCGCACGCTGGATGCGGCGCTCCCACAGGCGCGGGAAGAGTTCATACACCCACTTGATGCGGGTCTGGTATTCATCGCGGTGAGCGAAGAAACCGCCCATCGCCAGGTTCTCTTCCACCGTCATGCGGGAGAAGACGCGGCGCCCTTCCGGAACAATCGCCACCGCCTCGCGCATGATTCTGGCAGTCTGCCAGTCGGTAATGTCTTTACCATCGAACACAATCCGCCCGCTGGTGGCGCGCGGGTCGCCGCACAGGGTGCCGAGCAGCGTGGTTTTGCCCGCGCCGTTGGCGCCAATCAGGGTCACGATTTCACCCTGATTGATATGCAGGCTGACGTCGTGCAGCGCCTGGATCTTGCCGTAGTGCGCGTTGACCTTGTCGAACGTTAACATCGCTTTTTCCATCTTATGCCTCACCAAGGTATGCGCGGATCACGTCCGGGTTGTTGCGGATCTCTTCCGGCGTGCCGTTTGCCAGCGGCGTGCCCTGGTTTACCACGTAGATACGGTCCGAAATGCCCATCACCAGCTTCATGTCGTGCTCAATCAGCAGAATGGTGGTGTCGTGACTGTCGCGCAGCTCGGCAATCAGTTCGTCCAGCTCTTTGGTCTCTTTCGGGTTGAGCCCTGCCGCCGGTTCGTCGAGCATCAGGATTTCCGGCTGCGTCACCATGCAGCGCACGATTTCCAGGCGACGCTGGTCACCGTAGGCCAGGTTGCTCGCCTGACGGTTGGCGTGCTGCAGCAGGCCAATTCGGTCGAGCCAGGTGGCGGCGCGGTCAAGCGCTTCATCCTGCGCGCGGCGGAAGGCCGGGGTTTTCAGCAGGCCGGAGAACAGCCCGGTTTTCAGCTGCTGATGCTGTGCCACCAGCAGGTTCTCAATCACCGTCATCTCGCGGAACAGACGCACGTGCTGGAAGGTACGCACCACGCCCATGCGGGCAATCTGCTGGCCCGGCAGCCCTTCCAGGTGCTGATCGCGCAGCATGATGGTGCCGCCCGTTGGCTTGTAGAAGCCGGTCAGGCAGTTAAAGACCGTGGTTTTCCCCGCGCCGTTCGGACCAATCAGCGAGACAATCTCTTTCTTGTGCAGATCCAGATTCACGTTGTTGACCGCCAGCAGGCCGCCAAAACGCATCATCAGGCCGTTAACGGATAATAATGGCTGACTCATGCCTGCTCTCCTTTCGCTTGCCCGTTCTTCAGCTTCAGCTGTGGACGGGTCATCGGCAGCAGACCCTGCGGACGCCAGATCATCATCAGCACCATCAAACCACCCAGCATCAGCATGCTGTATTCGTTAAAGTCGCGCATCAGCTCGCGCGAGACCACCAGCAGGATGGCCGCGAGGATAACGGCAAACTGCGAGCCCATCCCGCCGAGCACCACAATTGCCAGCACAAAGGCGGATTCGGCGAAGGTGAACGATTCCGGGCTAACGAAGCCCTGACGCGCGGCAAACAGCGTTCCGGCGAAACCAGCAAACGCGGCGCTGATGGTGAACGCGGTCAGCTTGATGCGGGTCGGGTTCAGGCCCAGGGAGCGGCAGGCGATCTCATCTTCACGCAGCGCTTCCCACGCGCGGCCCAGCGGCATGCGCAGCAGGCGGTTAATCACGAACAGGGTGATCACCACCAGCAGCAGCGCCACCAGATAGAGCCAGATCACGCGGTCGGACGGGTCATACTTCACGCCGAAGAAGTTACTGAAGGTATCCCAGCCGCCTTCGCGGGCGGTACGACTGAACTCCAGACCGAAGAAGGTCGGTTTCGGGATCTGGCTGATGCCGTTCGGGCCGCCGGTCACTTCGGTGTTGTTCAGCAGCAGGATACGGACGATTTCACCGAAGCCTAAGGTCACAATCGCCAGGTAGTCACCGCGCAGGCGCAGCACCGGGAAGCCAAGCAGGAAACCGGCTGCGGCGGAGACCAGCCCCGCCAGCGGCAGGCAGGTCCAGAAGCCGAGACCGTAATAGTGGTTCAGCAGCGCGAAGGTATAAGCGCCGATGGCATAGAAGCCGCCGTAACCCAGCACCAGCAGGCCCGAGAGCCCCACGACCACGTTCAGACCGAGGCCGAGAATCACGTAGATCATGGTCAGAGTGGCGATATCCACGGTGCCGCGAGACACCACAAACGGCCACGCCACGGCGGCCACCAGCAGCGCCACGAGGAACAGCTTCTGCTTAACCGTAGAACCGTCGATTGCCGGCAGAACGAATTTCGGCCCGGAGACGTTTTTCAGCGTCTTCTGGAACAGCGGACGCAGCAGCTGGAACAGGAACACCACGGCCGTA
Source organism: Enterobacter sp. CGMCC 5087 (assembly GCF_003144775.1). Lineage (NCBI taxonomy): Bacteria > Pseudomonadati > Pseudomonadota > Gammaproteobacteria > Enterobacterales > Enterobacteriaceae > Enterobacter > Enterobacter sp. CGMCC 5087. The sequence continues at coordinate 23,919 of NZ_QFXN01000243.1, forward strand.
CCGATAAATACCCACTGCCAGCGAATGTCAGCTGCGGTATCGACAACCAGTTTGGTGCCATTCAGCTCAAGCTGGACGCCCATAAAGACGCTGGCCAGCACGAAGAACATGGCGGCAGAGAGCAGCGCCATTGCAAAATGCATCGGTTTCATACTTTCTCTACCTCCGGACGGCCCAGAATACCGGTAGGCATCACCAGCAGAACCAGAATCAGCAGGGCAAACGACACCACGTCTTTATATTCCGTGCTCAGGTACGCCGAGGAGAGCGCTTCCGCCACGCCCAGGATCAGGCCACCAATCATCGCGCCCGGAATACTGCCGATACCGCCCAGAACCGCCGCGGTGAAGGCTTTCATCCCGGCCATGAAGCCGATGTACGGGTTGATCACGCCGTAGAACTGGCCGAGCAGGACACCCGCCACCGCCGCCATCGCGGCGCCAATCACGAAGGTCAGGGCAATCACGCGGTCGGTGTTGATGCCGAGCAGGCTCGCCATCTTCAGGTCTTCCGCGCAGGCGCGGCAGGCGCGTCCCATACGCGAGTAGCGGATGAACAGCGTCAGGGCGAGCATCGCAATAAATGTCACCACCCAGATAACCAGCTGCATGGTGGTGATAGAGGCCGCGAAGTTTTCGCTGGCCCCCACGATCCACTGGCCGTTAAACAGGCTTGGCAGCGCCACGTCGCGCGAACCTTCGGTAAGGCTGACGTAGTTTTGCAGGAAGATCGACATCCCGATCGCGGAAATCAGCGCAATCAGACGCTTGGAGCTGCGCACCGGCCGGTAGGCCACGCGCTCAATGCTCCAGCCGTAGGCGCTGGCTATCACGATCGCGCCGACAAACCCGGCGGCGACCAGCAGCCAGCTGCTGTCGATGCCCATCATCATCAGGGCGGCGATAATCATAAAGGAGACGTAGCTACCGATCATGTATACCTCGCCGTGGGCGAAGTTGATCATGCCGATAATGCCGTAAACCATCGTATAGCCGATGGCGATCAGCGCGTAGGTGCTTCCCAGCGTAACGCCGTTAAACATCTGCTGCAGGAAATAGAGAAACTGCTCGGACATATGCAAACCTTTTTATACCCGCCCGTCATGCCGGGCGGTGGGATAATTATTTGGCGGCCGAGGATGAACCATCGGCGTGCCACTTAAAGACACCAAACTCAAATCCCTTCAGATCGCCTTTCTCATCCCAGTTCAGCGGCCCAATCACGGTGTTCGCCCCGTGTGCTTTTAAATCTTTCACCAGTTCCAGCGGTTCTTTGCTGCCGGAGCGATCCAGCGCGGTGGCCAGAGACTGTACGGCCGCGTAGGTGATCCAGACGTACGGACCACTCGGATCTTTCTTCTGCGCCTTGAGCGCATCCACGATAGCCTTGTTGGCCGGATCCTGGTCATAGCGTTTTGGCATCGTCACCAGCATGCCTTCGGCAGAATCCCCCGCGATGTTTGACAGGGAGGCATTGCCCACGCCCTCTGGCCCCATAAACTGGGTTTTCAGACCGGTGGCGCGCGCCTGACGCAGCATCTGCCCCATCTCCGGGTAATAGCCGCCGTAGTAAACGAAGTCGATATTCTCTTTTTGCAGACGGGCAATCAGCGCAGAGAAGTCTTTCTCACCGGCGGTAATGCCGTCGAAGAAGACGATGTTTGCGCCGCCTTTTTTCAGGCCGTCCTGCACGGAGCGCGCCAGGCCTTCGCCGTACTGCTGTTTGTCATGAATAATGGCAATGCGCTGTGGCTTAACGGTCTCGAGGATGTATTTGGCAGCGGTGGGGCCCTGCGAGGAGTCCAGACCGGCGGTACGCATGATGTGCTGATAGCCGCGCTGGGTCAGCTCCGGGTTCGTTGCGCCTGGGGTGATCATCAGTATGCCTTCGTCTTCGTAGATATCAGACGCAGGCTGCGTGGAGGATGAGCACAGGTGGCCGATCACATACTGGATACCGTCGTTGACGATTTTGTTGGCGACCGCGACGGCCTGTTTAGGATCGCAGGCGTCGTCATATTCCACGCCCACCAGCTTGTCGCCTTTGATGCCGCCCTTAGCGTTGATGTCTTTGATGGCCTGGCGCGCGCCGTTGAACTCCATGTCACCCCACTGGGCAACAGGGCCGGACATCGCCCCCACTACCGCAACCTTAATGTCGTCTGCCATAGCGGCATGCGAGATCGACAGTGCGACCATCCCCGCGATTAACGTCTTCGCGTTCCTTTTCATCTCTGAATCCCCATTCGTGATGTCGTGTTTATATTTTGTTTTATTATGGTTAAAAAGCATTCTGTACTTTTAATGAACAACGCTATTTTTACCAGTGCCTTTAATGGTTTAGCGCAGTTTTTTGTCAAAAACCAGACTAAAATCTCTATTTTTCAGGCGATTAAGCAAAGATAATATTCTGAAATCAGGCAGAGATAAACAAATAAAAGTGCAGTTTGCAGCATAAAATAACGGTACAAAGCGCCGAATAAATCACTACCGTTCAGGTTAAAATTCTGCTTATTTTTCGATCCATGTGTTTTCAAACTGCCCATCGCGTTGCCAAAAAACTAATCACCTGGTTAATGAGAATAAAAAGAGGAAGCCGCTGGGTGAATAAATTGAGTACACTGCCCCTACTCAATCTGATTTGGACAAGTGGCTAATGAAACTGACTATCGTGCGTCTGGTGACCTTTAGCGACCAGGATCATATCGACCTGGGCAAGATCTGGCCGGAATATTCCCCTTCGTCTCTACGCGTTGATGAGACCCACCGCATTTATGCCGCGCGTTTTAACGAACGCCTGCTGGCTGCGGTTCGCGTAACCCTGAGCGGTACAGAAGGGGCGCTGGACTCGCTGCGCGTGCGTGATGTCACCCGTCGTCGCGGTGTGGGACAGTATTTAATTGAAGAAGTGATCCGCGAAAACCCGAGCGTGACCTCATGGTGGATGGCTGACGTGGGCGTGGAAGACCGCGGCGTGATGGCGGCGTTTATGCAGGCGTTAGGGTTTACGGCGCAGGAGAGCGGGTGGGAGAAGCGCCAGGGCTGATTTGTGCTGCCTGATGCCCTCACCCCGGCCCTCTCCCACGGGGAGAGGGAGAAAACATTAAAAAAGGCAACTTACGTTGCCTTTTTGCTTTTATTTGGCGTCTGTCGCCGTGCCGTTCGCATGCCAGTCAAACACGCCGAACTCGAAGCCCTTCAGGTCGCCCTTCGCGTCCCAGGACAGCGGCCCCATGACGGTGTCGACAGTGTTCGCTTTCAGCCAGGTGGCAATCTCAGCCGGATCGGCCGACTGGTTCAGGCCCGCCTGCAGGGACTGCAGCGCCGCGTAGGTGGTCCAGACGAACGCGCCGCTTGGATCCTGTTTCTTCGCCTTGATGGCATCTACGATAGGTTTGTTCGCAGGGACCTGGTCGTAGTTCTTCGGTTTGGTCACCAGCAGGCCTTCGGCTGATTCACCCGCAATGTTAGACAGGGAAACGTTCGCCACGCCTTCCGGGCCCATAAACTGGGTTTTCAGGCCCGCAGCGCGCGCCTGGCGCAGGATCTGGCCCATTTCCGGGTGGTAGCCACCGTAGTAAACGAAATCAATATTCTCTTTCTTCAGACGCGCCACCAGGGTAGAGAAGTCTTTCTCACCGGCGGTGATCCCGTCGAAGAACACCACGTCGGCATTCGCTTTCTTGAGGTTATCCTGCACTGAACGCGCCAGACCTTCACCGTACTGCTGCTTGTCATGAACGATGGCAATGCGCTTCGGCTTCACTTTTTCAACGATGTATTTCGCCGCGGTTGGCCCCTGGTCAGAGTCCAGGCCGGTAGTGCGCAGGGTCAGCTTGTAGCCGCGCGCGGTGAGCTCTGGTGCGGTCGCTGCCGGGGTGATCATCAGAATACCTTCGTCTTCGTAGATGTCAGACGCTGGCTGAGTAGAGGAAGAGCACAGGTGACCAATTACGTATTTGATCCCGTCGTTCACCACTTTGTTCGCGACCGCGACCGCTTGTTTCGGGTCACAGGCATCATCATATTTTACGATCTGCAGTTTTTCGCCTTTGATACCGCCCTTAGCATTAATGTCTGCAACCGCCTGCTCAGCGCCGGTAAATTCCTGGTCGCCGTACTGTGCTACCGGACCGGACATTGCGCCAACAACAGCCACCTTGATGTCTGCCTGTGCCATGGTGCTGAATGCCAACGCGATACATCCTGCCAGTAACGCTTTACCCTTCATGTTCATCCTGAGATTCCCCATTATTATGGTTATTACGATTGTTGTGATGTTGTTGTTCAGCGCTTTATGTCAGTTATAGGTGTGCTGTCCGCGCTTTTTCAGCATACTCTGCTAAAACATACCCGATTTTTATGATTTTGGAATAGCTAATTTGAAATGAATATATGATAAGCCCGGCAGGGATTTTCGCCGGGCATATGGCTTTAACGTGTCAGCGACGCGGAGATAATGTCCAGCGCTTTACGGAATTGCGCTTCAGGAATAGTCAGCGGATAGAGGAAACGAATGACGTTGCCGTAGACGCCGCAGCTCAGCAGCAGGAGCCCTTCCTGCAACGCGCGCTCCTGCACCAGGCGGGTAAACTCCGGCGAAGGCTGACCCGTTTGCGGGTCGTTAAACTCCACCGCCACCATCGAGCCCTGCGCGCGAATGTCAGCGATATACGGGCAACGTTCCTTCGCCTTATTCAGCACTTCCACCAGGTGGTGGCCAAGATGCGCCGAGCGCGTGCAGAGATCCTCTTCATCAATCACGTCGAGCACGGCATGTGCCGCCGCAATCGCCAGCGGGTTTCCGGCGTAGGTACCGCCCAGCCCACCAGGCGCGGGTGCGTCCATCACCTCCGCACGGCCTGAAACCGCCGAAAGCGGCATCCCTCCTGCCAGGCTTTTCGCCATGGTGATCAGATCGGGCTTAACGCAGTGGTGTTCCATCGAGAACAGCTTGCCGGTACGGGCAAAGCCGCTTTGCACCTCGTCGGCAATCAGCAAAATACCGTGGGTGTCGCACAGGGCGCGCAGCGCCTGCATAAAATCAGCTGGCGCAATGTTGAAACCGCCCTCTCCCTGAACCGGTTCGAGAATAATGGCCGCGACCTGGTCGGGTGCGATATCCGCTTTAAAGATACGTTCCAGGCTTTTCAACGCTTCCGCCGTGCTGACGCCGTGCAGTTCATTCGGATACTGCGCGTGATACACCGAACCGGGGAACGGGCCAAAGCCGATCTTGTACGGCGCAACTTTGCCGGTCAGCGCCATGGTCATAAAAGTGCGGCCGTGGAACGCGCCGCCAAAGGTGATAAGGCCAGGACGTTTGGTGTACGTCCGGGCAATTTTGACCGCGTTTTCGACCGCCTCTGCCCCCGTGGAGAAGAACGCGGTTTTGGCCGGACCGTCAACGGGCACGCGCTGGTTGATGCGCTCGGCAAGCGCCACATAGCCTTCGTACGGCACAATCTGGTACGCAGTATGGGTAAACGCGTGGAGCTGTTTTTCAATAGCGGAAATGACTTTTGGATGGCGATGGCCGGTATTCAGCACCGCGATCCCGGCGGCGAAGTCGATGTACTCGTTGCCTTCCACGTCCCACACCGTGGCGTTTTCAGCTTTATCAGCATAGAAGTTACACATTACGCCGATGCCGCGCGGCGTCGCCTGTAAACGCCGGTCGTTCAGTTCGTTATTTTTCACCCTGTCCCCCTGAGAAAGTCGCCTGCTTAGCGCATCAGTAAGTGTTTGCCAGGGGGAGGGAATTCGCCAGAGCGGGCGCTAAAAAAACAAAACCCCCAGACTTTCATCCAGGGGTTCTCGGTGTACTTCGCGAAAATTACGCTTCGATAGCGGCGCGAAGTTTTTTCATGGCGTTCTTTTCAAGCTGACGGACACGTTCCGCAGAAACGCCGTAGCGGTCGGCCAGCTCCTGCAGCGTGGACTTGTTGTCTTCGTCCAGCCAGCGGGCGCGAATAATATCCTGGCTACGTTCGTCGAGGCCTTCCATCGCATGGGTCAGCTTGTTCGCGGCCTGATCTTCCCAGTTATCCTCTTCGATGCCATCAGCAAAGTTAGAGGTTTTATCCTGCAGATACAGAACCGGCGCCATCGGCTGGCTGTCAGATGCGTCGTCGTCGGAGGACATATCAAAGGTCATGTCCTGCGCGGCCATACGGGATTCCATCTCACGCACGTCTTTGCTGGATACGCCCAGCTCGCGCGCCACCATTTCCACTTCATCCTGGTTGAACCAGCCCAGACGCTGCTTGGCTTTACGCAGGTTGAAGAACAGTTTGCGTTGCGCTTTTGTCGTGGCGACCTTCACGATACGCCAGTTGCGCAGCACGTATTCATGAATTTCTGCTTTGATCCAGTGCACAGCGAAGGAGACGAGTCGCACACCCACTTCCGGGTTAAAGCGACGCACAGCCTTCATCAGGCCGATGTTACCTTCCTGAATCAAGTCCGCCTGCGGCAGGCCATAGCCCGCATAGTTACGAGCAATGTGAACAACAAAGCGCAGGTGAGACAGGATCAGCTTTTTCGCTGCTTCCAGATCGCCCTGGTAATGCAGCTTTTCAGCAAGCTCCTTTTCTTCCTCGGCCGTTAACATCGGCCAGGTGTTCGCAGCCCGGATATAAGATTCCAGGTTACCAACAGGGGCTAAAGCTAAAGTTTGCATTTCTTTGGTCATTCATTCCTCTCAATGTTTCTTCTGGTCCTGGTCGTCCCCGTCAGGCAACAACCATGCCAAAGCGTTTGAGCAACGAGATTAGCATTCACTCTTTTATCAGACAGTGATTTTATCCACAAGTTCCAGGTGCAACGGTGAATAAATTACGCACAAATTGTGACATGGAGATGATAACAGGGGAAGCGACAACAGGGACGCTTTCCCTGCAGAGCGAGCATCTCGGTGCAGGGAAAGATTATATCACGCTTTTATTAGTCGGGAGTAAAGTGACGTAAATGTTGAACGGTTGCCAGCCAGGCTGCCAGCCACCCAATCATCGAACAAACCAGCAGCAGCAACAGGCACTCATCGAAGCCTAAGCCACTGATATCAAACTTCGTTCCGAAAACCTGCGCCACTTCAGTGACGGCGGACGAAAGCCGCATAACCAAAATTTCTGACAATATCAGTGAAAGAAATGCACCGGAAAAACCGAGCAGTGCACCGCCGTAAAGGAACGGTCGGAGGATGAAACCATCCGTTGCACCAATCAGTTTCTGCACGTTAATGGTATCGCGACGGGCGAAAATGCTCAGGCGCACGCTGTTACCGATGACGAGGAAGACCGCCGCCACCATCAGCACGCCAATCATCGCCGCGACGCGTCCTACCAGCCCGGTCAGGGCAGAGAGACGCGCAAACCAGCTGTCGTCCATGCGCACTTCATCAATGCCCTTGATGCGCGTGATGCGATCGCGCAGGGTGTTAAGCGAATCGGTCCCCTGGAAATCCAGCTTCGGGATCACCACCGCCACGGCGGGCAGCGGGTTCTCTTCGAGCATATCCAGCGCGCCGCCAAAGCCAGACCAGTTACGGAACTCGCCCAGCGCGTCTTCGCGTGAGAGATAGTTGACCTTCTCCACGCCCTGCTCGGCCTGAATTTGCCCGACCACCTGCGCGGCGGCGTTATCGTCGAGCGCTTTATCCATATAGACCGTGATCTGCGGAGACGGATAATACTGTGTGGCCGCCTGGTTGACGTTTTTATAGACCATATAACAGACGCTTGGCAGCGTCAGGGAGATGGCGATCACCATCACCGTCAGGAACGTCGCCAGCGGTTTGCTTTTCAGATCCTGCAGCGCGCCGTGGAAAGCGTAGCGCACCTGCTCGTTGAACACGTTGGTTTTACGGGAGGCCGGTTTTGGCGCGGCCTTCTGGCGCTTCGGCGCATTACGATTGCCGTCACCACCGCCCTGCGGCTTACGGAAACGGTCAAACCGGTTCCCGAACTGCCGAATCTGGTTTATTGCATCACGCTTGTTCACCGTGGCCTCCGTGCAAATGCCCGTCGCTCAGGGTCAGCATGCGGTACGAACGACGGGAAATGAGCCCGATGTCGTGCGTCGCCATCAATACGGTGACTCCTACGCGGTTAAATTCCTCAAACAGACGCAAAATCCCTTCTGAAAGAGCATCGTCCAGGTTACCGGTCGGTTCATCCGCCAGCAGTACGGCAGGCTTGTTCACCACCGCGCGGGCGATGCCCACGCGCTGCTGTTCACCGCCGGAGAGCTGGATCGGGAAGTTCTTCGCTTTGTCCAGCAGCCCGACCTTATCCAGCGCCGCAGAAACGCGACGGCGGATATCGTCATAGCTGGCGCCGGCAATAATCAGCGGAATGGCCACGTTATCGAAAACGGTGCGATCCATCAGCAGGTGGTGATCCTGGAAAATCATGCCGATCTGACGACGCAGGAACGGCACTTCGCGATTTTTCAGGCGGCTGATCTCATGACCGCCGAAAAAGATTTTCCCGGCGCTTGGCCGCTCGATCCCACAGATAAGCTTGAGCAGGGTACTTTTCCCCGCGCCGGAATGGCCGGTCAGGAATGCCATCTCGCCCGGCTGCAGGTGGAATGTCACCCCCTGCAGCGCTTGTCTCCCACCGAGATAGGCCTTGCTGACGTGTTCAAAGCGAATCATTGTTAGTCCTCTCGGGCAAATAATGCCTCAATAAAGTCGTCCGCCTTAAACGGACGTAAATCCTCAATACGCTCGCCCACACCGATGTAGCGGATAGGGATGCCGAACTGATCGGCCACGGAGAAGATCACCCCGCCTTTCGCGGTGCCGTCCAGCTTGGTCAGCGCGATCCCGGTCAGTCCTACCGCTTCAGTGAACAGCTTCGCCTGGCTGATGGCGTTCTGTCCGGTGCTGGCATCAATGGTCAGCATAATTTCATGCGGCGCGTCTTCGTCCAGCTTCTTCATGACGCGGACGATTTTCTTCAACTCTTCCATCAGGTGCGATTTGTTCTGCAAACGCCCTGCGGTATCGGCAATCAGCACGTCCACGTTGCGCGCCTTCGCCGCCTGGATGGCATCGAAGATCACGGACGCGGAATCCGCGCCGGTATGCTGGGCAATCACCGGAATGTTGTTACGCTGGCCCCAAACCTGCAGCTGCTCAACCGCCGCCGCACGGAAGGTATCCCCCGCCGCCAGCATCACCGATTTGCCCTGCTGCTCGAACTGACGCGCCAGCTTGCCGATGGTGGTGGTTTTACCCACGCCGTTCACGCCAACCATCAGAATAACAAATGGCGTTTTGCCTTCAATATTAAGCGGTTCGTCAACTTTTGCGAGAATTTCACCCATCTCGTCTTTCAGCAGGCCGTACAGCGCTTCGGCGTCGCGCAGCTGTTTGCGGCTCGCCCCTTCGGTCAGATTAGCGATGATCTTACGGGTGGTTTCCACGCCGACGTCCGCAATCAGCAGCTGTTCTTCCAGCTCTTCAAAGAGATCGTCGTCGATCTTCTTGCCGCGGAACAGACTGATAAATCCGGAACCTAAGTTTTCTTTGGTTTTGAGCAGGCTGCGCTTCAGGCGCGCGAAGAAACCTTCTTTGGTCGGTTTTTCCTGCTCCTGGACGCTCTCTTCTTCGGCCTGCTCTTCTACCGGCACGACGATGACCGCTTCTTCCGCGGCTTCTGCCGCCAGCGCCTGGGCTTCCAACTCTTCGTCGGTAAGCTCTGGCTCGAGTGCGGCTTCTTCTTCCACCGCCTCAACAATTTCAACGGTTTCCGCTTCCGCCTGCCACTCTTCGGCAGACACCTCTTCGGCTTTCACCTCTTCCGGCAGCGGCAGCTCTTCGTGCTCGATAACGGCCTGCGGCGCTTCGGCAACGGCCTCAATGACAACCGGCTCTGGCTTCTCGCTCTCCTGAACCTGTTCAGTGACCTCAACCACCTCTTCAGCAAAGGATTCAATCTCTTCTTTGCTGTGCACCGTTTCTTCCGCTTCGACAACCGCGGCGGTTTCTACAGGCGTTTCAGGCTGTGACTGCTCTTCAACGGCTTGTTGCTCTTTGGTTTTCTGTTCTGTTTCTTGCTCTTTTTCACCGAAGCCCAGCCAGGAAAAGAAGCCACGTTTTTTTTGTTTTGCCATCTGCGACTACACTCCTCGCGGCGCTATATACATGGAAGCTAAAAAAATGATGAAATAGTCTAACACTTTACTTAATTGACATCACCGCCCGCAATCGCAGGCCAATTGTTAACAGAGCTTTCCTGAGATGAAGAAACCCAACCGCGCCCCGGCCGGTCAAATTCGTATTATCGGCGGTCAGTGGCGAGGCCGGAAATTACCGGTGCCGGACAGCCCCGGTTTACGCCCTACTACCGACCGCGTGCGCGAGACGCTGTTTAACTGGCTGGCCCCGTCAATGGTAGACGCCCACTGCCTGGACTGCTTCGCCGGAAGCGGCGCGCTGGGGCTTGAAGCGCTGTCGCGCTATGCCGCCAGCGCCACGCTGCTGGAGATGGAGCGCGGCGTTGCGCAGACGCTGCAGCAAAATCTGGCGACGCTGAAGGCGAGCAACGCCAAAGTGGTGAACACCAACACGCTGAGTTTTCTTGCGCAGAAAGGCACGCCGCATAACGTGGTGTTCGTCGATCCGCCGTTCCGTAAGGGGCTGCTGGAAGAGACGTTATCCCTGCTGGAGCAAAACTGCTGGCTGGCGGATGACGCGCTAATTTACGTTGAAAGCGAAGTGGAAAACGGTTTGCCGCCGGTTCCCGCCCACTGGGATCTGCACCGCGAAAAGGTCGCCGGCCAGGTCGCTTATCGTCTTTATCACCGTCAGGCACAAGGAGGCTCCGATGCCGGTACTGATTAACCTGGGACGTTTGCTGATGCTGGGCGTCTGGGCATTTTTGATTTTAAATCTGGTGCACCCGTTCCCGCGCCCGATGAATATTTTCGTTAACGTGGCGCTGATTTTCACGTCGTTCATGCACGCCCTGCAGATGGTGATGCTGAAAAACGGTCTGCCGAAAGACGGCCCGCAGATGACGGGCTGGCAGCAGCTGCGCGTGTTTATTTTCGGCGTGTTTGAACTGCTGGTGTGGATGAAGAAGTTTAAGGCGCAGGTCAAGAAGTAAGGTGCGGCCTGATGCCCTCACCCTAACCCTCTCCCACAGGGAGAGGGAACGATTACACCCTCTCCCTGTGGGAGAGGGCCGGGGTGAGGGGAAAATTACCGCTCCGGTTCAAACCCTTCAAACCGCGACCCTTTGTAGCTCAGCGTTCCTTTCTCCCCCACCGTCAGCTGATGGTACTGATGCGCCTCCAGGCGGAAGGTCATCTCCAGGCCGCCCGTTTCCGGCTTAAAGCTCGCTTCATAGCGCATTGCTGTGCCCGCAGGTGTCACCTGCTGCTGGCGCGAGCGGCGGTCGTTGAGTGGTTTCTCGCGTTTGTTGATCACCTCCACGCGCTTTTGCATCAGCGGCGCGGCATCGTTATCCGCCTTCTCGCGGCGCTGCTGCACGAAACGGAACGAGGCGGCAATGACGATAATCGCCACCACGATAATGAAAAAAAGCGGCATCTTGCTCATTCGACAATCCCATCAGATTTTGCGGAATTCAGGATACCTTGCCTCCCCCGCCATTGCCAAACGCCCGCCCGCGTCACTACACTGGATCAGAAACTGATTATTCAGACTTAACAGATACAGGGAGTTAATATGCTTTGGTCATTTATCGCTGTCTGTTTTTCCGCATGGCTTTATGTCGATGCGTCGTACCGCGGTCCCACCTGGCAGCGCTGGTTGTTTAAACCGGTCACGCTGTTGCTCCTGCTGCTGCTGGCCTGGCAAGCGCCGATGTTCAACGCCGTCAGCTATCTGGTGCTAGCCGGACTGTGTGCATCCCTGATTGGCGATGCCTTAACCCTGCTGCCGCGCCAGCGCCTGCTCTACGCCGTTGGGGCGTTCTTCTTGTCGCATCTGCTCTATACCATCTACTTTGCAAGCCAGATGACGCTCTCCTTCTTCTGGCCGCTGCCGCTGGTGCTGCTGGTGATTGGCGCGCTGCTGATTGCGGTGATCTGGTCACGTCTGGAAGAGATGCGTTTGCCGGTCTGTACGTTTATCGCCATGACGCTGGTGATGGTGTGGCTGGCGGGCGAGCTGTGGTTCTTCCGTCCGACCGCTCCGGCGATGTCCGCGTTCTTCGGCGCCGCCCTGCTGCTGATCGGGAATATCGTGTGGCTGGGCAGCCACTATCGCCGCCGCTTCCGGGCGGATAACGCGATAGCCTCCGCCTGTTACTTTGCCGGGCATTTCCTGATTGTGCGTTCGCTGTATATCTAAATAGCGCTTGACTCTGGAGTCGACTCCAGAGTGTATGCTGCGGTTAATGAGAAAATTATCATTGCCGGAGACTGCCATGTCGACTCCAGAAATACCTAAAAAAGTTCCTCAATTCTCGGCACTTAAGCTCAGTCCGGCTCCGTCGAAAGACGACTGCTGCTGCGAAGGCGCGTGCGAAACGCCAACTCAACCCATTCCTGAAAGTGGCAACTGCTACAGCTGGGTCGTCAACGGAATGGACTGCGCGGCCTGCGCCCGCAAGGTGGAAAACGCCGTCAAGCAGGTGCCGGGCGTGAGTCACGTTCAGGTGCTGTTCGCCACCGAAAAGCTGCTGGTCAGCGCCGATAACGACGTCAGCAAACAGGTTGAAGCCGCCGTCAGCAAGGCGGGGTATACCCTGCGCAGCGAAACGGCGCCCGTTGAAAAAGCCTCCTCTCTGAAAGAAAACCTGCCGTTCATTACCCTCACCATCATGATGGCCCTGAGCTGGGGTCTGGAGCAGATTAACCATCCGTTCGGCAATCTGGCGTTTATCGCCACCACGCTGGTCGGCCTGTTCCCGATTGCCCGTCAGGCGCTGCGCCTGATGAAAAGCGGCAGCTGGTTTGCCATCGAAACGCTGATGAGCGTGGCGGCAATCGGCGCGCTGTTTATTGGCGCGACGGCAGAAGCGGCGATGGTGCTGCTGCTGTTCTTAATCGGCGAACGTCTTGAGGGCTGGGCGGCGAGCCGGGCGCGTAAAGGGGTCAGCGCGCTGATGGCGCTGAAGCCGGAAACCGCCACTCGCGTGATAAACGGCACGCGTGAAACGGTCGCCATCAATACGCTGCGCCCGGGCGACGTGATTGAGGTGGCCGCAGGGGGGCGTCTGCCTGCAGACGGCGCGCTGCTTGGCGCCACCGCGAGCTTTGATGAAAGCGCCCTGACCGGGGAATCCATTCCGGTAGAGCGTGCCGCGGGTGAAAAAGTACCTGCTGGCGCCACCAGCGTCGACCGTCTGGTGCAGCTCACCGTGCTTTCCGAGCCGGGCGACAGCGCCATCGATCGTATCCTGAAGCTGATTGAAGAGGCAGAAGAGCGCCGCGCGCCGGTCGAACGCTTTATCGATCGCTTCAGCCGGATTTATACCCCTGCCATCATGCTGGTTGCCCTGCTGGTCACCGTCGTCCCGCCGCTGTTCTTTGGCGCGCCGTGGGAGGGCTGGATTTATAAAGGGCTGACGCTGCTGCTGATTGGCTGCCCGTGCGCGCTGGTGATTTCCACCCCGGCGGCGATTACCTCAGGTCTGGCGGCTGCGGCACGTCGCGGGGCGCTGATTAAGGGCGGCGCGGCGCTGGAACAGCTGAGCCAGGTTCAGCATATCGCCTTCGATAAAACCGGTACGCTGACCGTCGGCAAGCCGCAGGTAACCGGCGTATATCCGCAGGAAATCAGTGAAGATGAACTGCTGACCCTGGCCGCCGCCGTTGAGCAGGGGTCCACTCACCCGCTGGCGCAGGCGATTGTGCGTGAAGCGCAGGCGCGCGGGCTGGACATCCCTCCGGCAATCGCCCAGCGGGCGCTGGTCGGGTCAGGGATTGAGGCCACCGTTGAGGGTAAAAAGGTGCTGATTGTCGCGGCGGGCAAGTCTTCTAATCCAGAGGTTGAGGCGTTAGAACAGACCGGACAAACCGTCGTGACCGTCCTGCAGGACGGCGTCGCAAAAGGGATGCTGGCGCTGCGCGATACCCTGCGCGATGACGCCAAAGAAGCCGTGGCGGCGCTGCACAAGCTGGGCGTGCAGGGCGTTATTCTTACCGGCGATAACCCTCGCGCGGCGGCAGCGATTGCCGGTGAGCTGGGGCTGGAGTTTAAAGCCGGACTGTTGCCCGCGGATAAGGTCAGCGCGGTGACGGAAATGAATGCTCAGGCGCCGCTGGCAATGGTCGGTGATGGGATTAACGATGCCCCGGCGATGAAAGCGTCTACCATCGGTATAGCGATGGGCAGCGGCACCGACGTGGCGCTGGAAACGGCTGACGCGGCATTGACGCACAACCGCCTGACCGGGCTGGCGCAGATGATTAGCCTGGCGCGCGCGACGCGGGCCAACATCCGTCAGAACATCGGCATTGCGCTCGGGCTGAAAGGAATTTTCCTCGTGACGACGCTGCTCGGCATGACCGGACTGTGGCTGGCGGTGCTGGCGGATACCGGGGCAACGGTACTGGTGACGGCGAACGCGCTCCGGCTGCTGCGTCGCCGATAAAAAAAGCCCGGTGGCGCTAGCGCTTACCGGGCTTCCATGTCCTGCTAACTCGTAGGTCGGGTAAGGCGAAGCCGCCACCCGACTTTTTTATAAGAAATAGCTCATCGCCAGGCCTAAAAACAGCACCAGACCAACGTAGTTATTGTTCATAAACGCTTTAAAACAGGCGTCACGTTCACGCTTCGCAATCAGCTTTTGCTGATAAGCAAACAGCAGTCCCGCCACCAGCACGGACCAGTAAAACTCCCAGTTCAGCCCGTTCAGGCGACCGATCGCAACCATCAGCGCCAGTACCGCAACCTGCAGGATACCGATAATCAGCTTGTCCTGACGACCAAAGAGGATGGCGGTGGATTTGATGCCAATCTTCAGGTCATCGTCGCGGTCTACCATCGCGTATTGCGTGTCATACGCCACGGCCCAGAGAATGTTCGCCAGGAACATCAGCCAGCAGCTGAGCGGTAAGGACTCACTAACCGCCGCAAACGCCATCGGAATCGACCAGCCAAACGCTGCGCCCAGCACCACCTGAGGCAGGTGGGTATAGCGCTTCATAAACGGATAAACCCAGGCTAACGCCAGCGCCGCAACGGAAAGCAGAATGGTCATGGTGTTGAGGGTTAACACCAGCAGGAAAGAGAGCAGCACCAGAACAATGAACAGCACGCGGGCTTCTTTCCCGGTGACCTGCCCGCTGGGTAACGGACGACCGGCAGTACGCTTAACATGACCGTCGAATTTACGATCGGCATAGTCATTCACCACGCAGCCCGCCGCGCGCATCAGCCAGACGCCGGCAACGAACACGGCCAGGATCCACAGCGGCGGCACGCCCGGCGTGGCGAGCCACAGCGCCCACAGGGTCGGCCACAGCAGCAGTAACGCGCCAATGGGTTTATCGGTACGCATTAAGCGGTGATACGCCAACAGCTTATTCTGCGTCAGGCTCCACTCCATTTTTTCTTCCTCTTAGTACAACGGTGATGCCGGTAAAAAAAGCTCCGTCAGAATTAACGGTTTACCGCTCAGGCGAAGGCGGGAACGACGCCCCCAGAGTTCGGCATCACGACCAATCTCAATAAAATCCCGGGTAAGCTCAGACGAGGTGAAAAGGTAACGCCCCAGCGGCGTTTTCCCCAGACGTTGCAGCGCCAGCTCTGGCCCGGAAAGAGTGGACTCGGGGACCACCGTCCGCCCGGCAAGCCAAGGCTCACCATCAGCACAGAGTAAAATTTCGCGCAGCCAGTAGCGTGGTTCGTGCGGCAGCAGCGGCAGCTCGCTGGCGATCTCATCGCCAGAGACAAACCCTTCCTGAATCAGGGTCACCGTGACCGTTTTACCCTGTTGCTCAAAACGTTTCGTCATGGAATCTTCCAGCAACAACCAGTCCAGTTGCTGCGGATCAAGCGCAGGTATTTGGTCGAAATAGCGCAGCGCACGCAGTTGCGTTAGCGCAGGGTGTGACATGCCAGACTCTCCGATACATAACGTAATGGCATTGTATCGCAGAAACACGGATTGAGGGGGGCCAAACGTTATTTAACGATCACGATCGCAACATGGGCGCAACAGCCTGGCGGCTACGAAAAAAAGTGCGCCCACTCAGGCGCACCAAACTACTAACAAATCAGCACTGTGGGGAAACGGTTACCCCTTGCCTTTTACACTGCTGATAAAGGTGGAACGGGCAGTGGTTGAACCTAAACGTTCGGCTTCATCAAGCAGTTTCAGCGCTTTATCGACATCGCCGCGCTTCACCGCCTGCTTAATGGCGTTGTTGAAGTACTCTTCGGTGTCGTTCAGTACCGGCTCGGCTTTCTTCGCCGGGGCAGGTGCTGCGGTCGCTACCGGTGCGGCTGCCGTGGCAGCTGGCGCGGTATAAACAGGTGCAGCAGTGTTACCTACGGTGACAGGGCCGGTGCCGGAGGAGCCAAACAGCGGGCCGACCAGCACGCTGGACGCATTGTTAGTTGAGACTTTCAGTTTGAGCAGGCCGTCGGTGACGTGGCGCGCTAACGGATCCGGAATATCCGGAACAGAGTTACCCGTTCCTTTGGCGTAGGCTTTTGCCGGATCGATAAGCTTAGTGGTCTGCTGTAGATCTTTTTCAGTCGTGAAAACCAGAACATAAATCTTCTGCTGTCCCAACGCTGGCGTCAGGCGCATTTTTCCTTCCAGACGGTCGGCGCTCATGACGCCAGGCTCCTGGTAGCTAAAGTACTCGCTTGGGAAGAAGGCAGACGGCGTCAGATTCTGATCCAAAATCAGCACGTTCGGTGCAAATACGCTGGTTTGCTTGTTCACTTCGCTGGTCAGCGTCAGGGTTAGCTCACCAATGTTAGCCGGCACGCTGTAGGCGGCAACCGGCCCGGTGATACCCGGTACGTTCAGCTGCTGGCCGCCCGTAGAAAGCTGTGTCGACTGGGTTTTGGATTGATCAACTGGCGTCCACGTCAGCTGCTGGAGGGCCGCCGCCGGGATAGCCGGCGCAGCGCTGGTATTTTGTGGCACGAAATTCACGTCTGCCAGGGAGATGGCCGGAACACAGGCTAACAGCCCCGCAGAGAGGCACAGCGCGACGAGACTTTTCTTCATTTTCATTGTTATTACCTCTGATAGCGTGAGCACTGCGGTGGCCAGGCAATAGCGCGCAGCACCCTAAGGAGAGAGGGGCTTACGCCCCTCTTTTCAGGTCATTACGTCAGGTCTAACGAATTACCACCAGATTTCCATCTGGGCGCCGAAGGTCCATTCATCGTTGTCGCCACGGCTGAAGGTTTTCGCAGAGGTGTCACTGTAAGCCACACCAGAGGTGTAACCCGTGTCGCTGTTGTTTGCGTAACCCCATTTCTCATCCCACTTCGCGTAGGTTGCGAAGACACGGATAGCCGGACGAGACCAGATGCTGTCGCCTGCCTGCCATTGCTGTGCCAGGGTGATTTTGTACTGGCTGTTTTTCTCGTCAGTTCTCTGAGATTTGACGTTGTCGTAGCCCACTTCAAGCAGGGTGCTCATGATTGGCGTCCATTTGAACATCGGACGAACACCCACAGTCCACCACTCGGTACCGTTGTTGTTGTCACGATCGATGTTCTGGTACATACCTACGTACATCAGGTCCCAACGGTCTGCCAGGGTAATTGCACCGTGGTCCAGCACACGCCACATGGAGCCGTCGTTATCAACGCTGCCGCCCTGTGGAATACCTTTACCGTTAGAGGTCATGGAGTCTGTACCGTACTGCAGTACGAACTTGTTGAAGCCCTTCATCATGCTCTGGGTATGTTCAGCAGTGAACAACCAGCCATCTTTAGAAGCGCCTGGCTGCAGGTAGTAGTCGTCAGGAATGTTGGTGTGACCATAGTCAACGCCCAGTTCCAGCGTACCGCCCGGGTTAGTTTCCAGCCCCGCTAAACGCACGTCGAAGACGTCATTTGGTACAACGTTGTCATAAATACGGTCGCCGTTCGCATCACGATCGGCGAAGGTTGCAGAACCGCCTGATTCAGAAGAGCGGGTGGCTGCCAGAGAAAGTTTACCAAAGCCCAGATCGATGTTTTCAATACCGGCACCAGGACCTGAGATGTCCCAGTAGTAGAAGTCGATCATGTGAACGTCATGACGCTGATAGAAACGCTTACCGGCCCAGATGGTGGAGCCTGGCAGCCATTCAATCAGGTTTTTACCCTGCACGTTAGCTTCACGGAAGGCCGGGCTGGTGGATTCCCAGTCGTTCTGCTGAGAAACGGAATACGCTACGTTAGTGTCGAAATAGAAGCTCTTGTCGCCTTCTTTCCACACTTCCTGACCCAGTTTCAATTCCGCATAGGTTTCACATTCGTTACCGAGACGGTATTTACTTTGAGCACCCGTTGCCTGGAAACATTGTTGTTCACCGCCACTCCCGGTCCAGCCAATGCCGGAACGAGCATAACCTTTAAAGTCCACGGCGCCTGCCTGGGCAGACAGGATGCCTGCCGCAACGGCGATTGCCAGAGGGACTTGTTTGCGCAGAGTAATCATCATTCTATCTCCTGAGATCATTGCTTTTCTTTGAACACTTCACCTGTCGGTTTCGTGTCTTCTTTTGGGATTGCTTAAACGCCTGGCTCTTTGTGCAACCGACGACATGCAGTGCCATCCTCACGGAACAGATGGCAACGCTCTGGCGGCAAGCCGATAGCGAATGTGGCACCCTCTTCTACCAACACCACGTCGTTCTGGCGGTAGACCAGGTTCTGACGGATGGCGGGGATCTGGATATGAATCTGTGTTTCGTGACCAAGCTGTTCGACGACCTGAACGTCACCTTCCAGGGTCACATCAGCGATGTGGCTAGGCAGCAGGTGCTCAGGACGAATACCGAGGGACATATTTGCCCCGACCTGTACGTTGGCGCTGTCGACCGGCAGCCAGACCTGCTGGCGGTTTGGCAGCTCCACCTGTACCTGTTCAATGGCTGTCGCGGTCACTTTGACGGGCAGGAAGTTCATCTTTGGCGAGCCAATAAAGCCCGCAACAAAGCGGTCTGCCGGGTAGTGGTACAGCTCCAGCGGTTTACCCACCTGCGCCACGCGGCCGGCATCCAGCACCACGATTTTGTCGGCGAGGGTCATCGCTTCCACCTGATCGTGGGTGACGTAAATCATCGTGCGGCCAAGACGCTTGTGCAGACGGGAGATTTCAATTCGCATCTGGACGCGCAGGGCGGCATCCAGGTTAGAGAGAGGTTCATCGAGCAGGAACACGCGCGGTTCGGCCACCAGCGTACGGCCAATCGCCACACGCTGACGCTGACCACCGGAAAGCGCTTTTGGTTTACGCTCCAGCAGGTGGGCCAGCTGTAACACTTCCGCCACCTGCGTCACGCGCTGGTTAATGACTTCTTTCTTCGCGCCGGCCAGCTTCAGGCCAAAGGACATATTTTCGGCAACGGAAAGGTGTGGATAGAGTGCATAAGACTGGAACACCATACCGACGCCACGTTCGGCAGGCGGGATGTCGTTCATTCGGGTATCACCAATCAGCAGGTCGCCGCTGGTAATCGTTTCAAGACCGGCAATCATACGCAGCAGAGTAGATTTACCACAGCCTGATGGGCCAACAAACACCACGAATTCGCCTTCGTTGATGTCCAGATTGATGTCTTTCGACACCACAACGTCACCCCAGGCTTTCGTTACATTACGCAGCTGTACGCTCGCCATGCCCTTCTCCCTTCGTTACAACCTGTCACCGACAGAAACATTCAAGATAAGTTCACTATGGGGTATCCATTACTTTCCCGAATCCTCCACCCCCCGCCTTTTTTATGGGGGAGGAGGCGGGAGGATGAGGGAGCAGGCTCTGCGACCGCCGCGGGCGGGCTGTGGCAAAATTCGTGAAGCCGCCTGCAAAATTCGGTGGGTTTTTATGTGCGCCAGCACTCATAACTTAAATTTATGCAACGGAGATCACACAAACGGGGGGTGGGGCGTAGGGGTTGGGAGGATGGAAAGAGGATGTCAAATAAGGAGACTGAGTCACGTTGAACCACCTTATGTATCCACGAGCACATCACCAAAAAGGATGGCAGATATGAATATCAAGACTGGCGCACGCGTTTTCGCATTGTCCGCCCTTGCAGCAATGATGGTTTCCGCCCCAGCGCTCGCCAAAATTGAAGAAGGCAAGCTGGTTATCTGGATTAACGGCGACAAGGGCTATAACGGCCTGGCCGAAGTGGGCAAAAAATTCGAAAAAGATACCGGCATCAAAGTTACCGTAGAACACCCGGACAAGCTGGAAGAGAAGTTCCCGCAGGTTGCAGCAACCGGCGACGGCCCGGACATCATCTTCTGGGCGCATGACCGTTTCGGGGGTTACGCACAGTCTGGCCTGCTGGCAGAAGTGACGCCAGATAAAGCCTTCCAGGACAAGCTGTTCCCGTTCACCTGGGATGCCGTTCGCTATAACGGCAAGCTGATCGCTTACCCTATCGCGGTTGAAGCCCTGTCTCTGATTTACAACAAAGACCTGGTACCAAACCCACCGAAAACCTGGGAAGAGATCCCGAAACTGGATAAAGAGCTGAAGGCGAAAGGTAAATCTGCCCTGATGTTCAACCTGCAAGAGCCGTACTTCACCTGGCCGCTCATTGCTGCCGATGGCGGTTACGCGTTCAAGTTTGAAAACGGCAAATATGACGTGAAAGACGTGGGCGTGGACAACGCTGGCGCGAAAGCGGGTCTGACCTTCCTGGTTGACCTCATCAAGAACAAACATATGAACGCGGATACCGATTACTCCATCGCAGAAGCGGCGTTCAACAAAGGCGAAACCGCGATGACCATCAACGGTCCGTGGGCCTGGACCAACATCGACAAGAGCAAAGTCAACTACGGCGTAGCGCTGCTGCCAACCTTCAAAGGCAAGCCGTCTAAACCGTTCGTTGGCGTGCTGAGCGCAGGCATCAACGCCGCCAGCCCGAACAAAGAGCTGGCGAAAGAGTTTCTGGAAAACTACCTGCTGACCGATCAGGGTCTGGATGAAGTGAACAAGGACAAACCGCTGGGCGCCGTCGCGCTGAAATCCTTCCAGGATCAGCTGGCGAAAGACCCACGTATCGCGGCCACCATGGATAACGCCCAGAAAGGCGAAATCATGCCGAACATCCCACAGATGGCCGCGTTCTGGTACGCCACGCGTACCGCGGTCATCAACGCTGCAAGCGGTCGTCAGACTGTCGATGCCGCGCTGAAAGATGCTCAGGGTCGTATTACTAAGTAATGACGTAGTCCCCTCTCCCTTTGGGAGAGGGTTAGGGTGAGGGTTGGCGCTATCCGCACGCCCTCACCCCGGCCCTCTCCCCCAGGAGAGGGAGAAAAGATCAAACGTTGTAGAGGAAAAACCCCATGGATGTCATTAAAAAGAAACGCTGGTGGCAAAGCGACGCGCTGAAGTGGTCAGCGATCGGTCTGCTGTGCCTGCTGGTGGGTTACCTTGTTGTTTTAATGTACGTACAAGGGGAATATCTGTTCGCCATCATGACGCTGATTTTAAGCTCTGCTGGCCTGTATATTTTCGCTAATCGTAAAGCCTATGCCTGGCGCTATGTCTACCCGGGCGTGGCCGGGATGGGGCTGTTTGTCCTGTTCCCGCTGATTTGTACCATCGCCATTGCGTTCACCAACTACAGCAGCACCAACCAGCTTGCGCAGGAACGCGCGCAGCAGGTCCTGCTGGATCGCTCATATCAGGCAGGCAAGACCTTTAACTTCGGCCTGTATCCTGACGGTAACGAGTGGAAGTTAGCGCTTACTGACGAAGCAAGCAGCAAATACTATGTCTCCGACGCGTTCAAATTTGGCGGCGAGCAGAAGCTGGCCTTAAAAGAGGCACAGGCCCTGCCGGAAGGTGAACGTGCCAACCTGCGCGTTATTACCCAGAACCGTCAGGCGCTGACCCAGCTCACCGCCGTGCTGCCAGACGAAAGCAAGGTGACCATGAGCTCGCTGCGCCAGTTCTCCGGCACGCAGCCGCTGTATACCCTGGCGGACGACGGCACGCTGACCAACAACCAGAGCGGCGTGAAATATCGTCCGAATAACGACATTGGTTTCTATCAGTCCATTACTGCCGACGGCAAATGGGGTGATGACAAGCTCAGCCCGGGCTATACTGTCACCATCGGCTGGGACAACTTTACCCGTGTGTTTACCGACGAAGGCATTCAGAAGCCGTTCTTCGCCATCTTCGTCTGGACGGTGGTCTTCTCGGTGCTGACGGTGATCCTGACCGTGGCCGTGGGCATGGTGCTGGCCTGCCTGGTCCAGTGGGAATCCCTGAAAGGCAAAGCGATTTACCGCGTGCTGCTGATCCTGCCGTATGCCGTACCGTCGTTTATCTCGATTCTGATTTTCAAAGGGCTGTTTAACCAGAGCTTCGGTGAAATCAACATGATGCTGAGCGCCCTGTTCGGCATCAAACCAGCCTGGTTCAGCGACCCGACCACCGCTCGCTCGATGATTATCATCGTGAACACCTGGCTCGGTTATCCGTACATGATGATCCTGTGCATGGGCCTGCTGAAGGCTATCCCGGACGATCTGTACGAAGCCTCGGCGATGGACGGCGCGGGCCCGTTCCAGAACTTCTTTAAAATTACGCTGCCGCTGCTCATTAAGCCGCTGACGCCGCTGATGATTGCCAGCTTCGCCTTTAACTTTAACAACTTCGTGCTGATTCAGCTGTTGACCAACGGCGGCCCGGACCGCCTTGGCACCACGACGCCAGCAGGCTATACCGACCTGCTCGTGAGCTACACCTACCGTATCGCCTTCGAAGGCGGCGGCGGCCAGGACTTCGGTCTGGCGGCAGCGATTGCCACCCTGATCTTCCTGCTGGTAGGCGCTCTGGCGATTGTGAACCTGAAAGCCACACGTATGAAATTTGATTAACTGGAATCACCAGGCGTCATTGGCGCAGCCAGTTTGGGCGCTGCCAGCGCGCAAGAACCGGAGCGTACACGAAGTACGTGAGGATTCTGAGCACTGCCAGCGTTCAAAATGGCAAGCAAAATAGCCTGGAGCGGTGTTAAGGAGTAAAGAATATTATGGCTATGGTACAACCCAAATCTCAGAAGTTGCGCCTCCTGGCGACGCACTTAGGCCTGCTGATTTTCATCGCGGCGATCATGTTCCCGCTGCTGATGGTTATCGCCATCTCCCTGCGTTCGGGTAACTTCGCGACAGGGAGCCTTATCCCGGACGAAATCTCCTGGGAGCACTGGAAGCTCGCGCTGGGCTTCAGCGTGGAACACGCGGATGGCCGCGTCACGCCGCCGCCGTTCCCGGTGCTGCTGTGGCTGTGGAACTCGGTGAAAATCGCAGGCATTACCGCCATTGGTATCGTGGCGCTTTCCACTACCTGCGCCTACGCCTTCGCCCGCATGCGTTTCCCGGGCAAAGCGACGCTGCTGAAAGGGATGCTGATTTTCCAGATGTTCCCGGCCGTGCTGTCGCTGGTGGCGTTGTATGCCCTGTTTGACCGTCTGGGCCAGTACGTACCGTTTATCGGCCTGAACACCCACGGCGGCGTGATCTTCGCCTATCTTGGCGGTATCGCACTGCATGTATGGACCATTAAAGGCTATTTCGAAACTATCGACGGTTCGCTGGAAGAAGCGGCCGCGCTGGATGGCGCAACCCCGTGGCAGGCGTTCCGCCTGGTGCTGCTGCCGCTGTCGGTGCCGATTCTGGCGGTAGTGTTTATTCTGTCGTTTATCGCTGCGATCACCGAAGTACCGGTTGCCTCACTGTTACTGCGTGATGTGAACAGCTACACCCTGGCCGTAGGTATGCAGCAATACCTCAACCCGCAAAACTACCTGTGGGGCGACTTTGCCGCGGCGGCCGTACTTTCCGCCATCCCGATTACCGTGGTGTTCCTGCTGGCGCAGCGCTGGCTGGTCAACGGCCTGACGGCGGGCGGTGTGAAAGGTTAAGTTTCATTTTGTTATGCCACTGCAACCCTCAACTTTAGACGTATTGTATTGACCCAACTTGTGACTGTTGTTAGGCGGCCTCCGGGCCGCCATTTTTTTATTCGCGTTTCAGCCGCTTCGAGTTGCACAGCCAGAGGGTGATCACCAGCAGCAGGATCGCCGCCGAGTAGATCAGCACGTCGAGCGGGGATTTATGATCGACGATGATCAGCCGCACTATCGCAGTGATCCCAATGTAGACAAAATAACGCAGCGGGAAGTGAAAGCCGGACTGAAAGTACTTCACAATCAGGGCGATAAATTCAAAGTAGAGAAAGTAGACCACCAGGCCTTCCACCAGCGCATATTTGCTGGTTTGTTCAGGGGCGAACAGTACATCCGCAAGATGCACCGTCTCTTTACCCAAAAAGACGACCAGTATCAGGCCAAGGCTCAACAGACCGAGGTTCAGCACGGTCTGGAGGATAGTTGAGATAAACTCAACGCGCGGGCGAGTCAGGGATGTCATACAGCACCTCATTCTCCAGGGCGAGGTTCCTGTATAACGCAAAAATGTGACGGGGATCTATATTTTTTAATTATGTTTTATGTAGGAAGAAAACCGATGGAGCGTAAACAAACCGGGGTTCGCAACGTGACCTGTGGCGACAATGTGATCGTATATGAGCCTGCTAACCTTTACGACTGTGTGCTGGGCAACGGCGTATTCGTCGGCCCGTTTGTTGAAATCCAGGGCAATACGCGCATCGGTGACGACTGCAAAATCCAGTCGCACACCTTCATCTGCGAGTATGTCACTATTGGTCAGCGTTGCTTTGTTGGCCATGGCGTGATGTTTGCCAACGATATGTTTCGGGAGGGGAAACCGAACGCCGACCGTGAGAGCTGGGGCCATATTACCGTGGGGAATGATGTTTCGATAGGCAGTGGAGCGACCATTCTGGCGGTATCCATCTGCGACGGTGCGGTGATTGGTGCAGGGAGCGTGGTAACAAAATCGATCGTCGAGAAAGGTGTCTATGCCGGGAACCCGGCGAGGCTACTACGCCGCTTGTGATTCGCCCGGTGGCGCTGCGCTTACCGGGCCTACAAAATAGCAGGCCGGGCAAACGCGGTGCCGCCCGGCGTGAAGCATCAGCGGAAGTTAATGTTCTTATCGCTCGTCATATCATACAGCTGGAACTTACGTCCAAGCTGCTGACCCCCGTCACGCGTCAGCGGCGTCCAGCCAATCGCCGCGCGGCTGCGGGTTGGGCCTGACGAGAACAGATCCAGCGGAATCGACACGTAGACCCCTTTAGTGAAGTCCCCTTCCCCGTATTCGTCCGGCGAGACGTTGGTGATGGTGGCGTAGCCGCCCACCACGACGCCGCTGTCGAAGTGTTTAGAGATATCGAGCGTGCCGCCCTTATCGCCCGCCAGGTACTGACCGACGCTGGCTTTCACCAGCACGTCAGGGGCGAACGACGGCGTCCAGTAGGCGGTCAGATGGCCCGTTTTGACGCTGTAGTCGGTGAACTTCATCATGTCCTGCGCGCTGCGCCAGTCACGCTGCTTGACGTAGTTGGCATCCACCCCGAACGCCCAGTTGCTGTCGACAGGACGATAAAGCACTTCCGCCCCCGCGCCGCCGTACATGGTTTCCAGATACCCGCCGTACACCTGGCCGTAGAAGCCGTTGCCGAAGTACTGGAAGTAGTTGGCCTGCAGGTTATTCACGTAAGCATCGTTCTGCACGTACTCACGCACGCGGGTACGCACGCGCGGCAGCGTCGAGTCTTTTGGCGGGTTGGTGTAGTTGAATTTGTCGTAGTTGTTGGCGATGTTGCCGAACAGGCTGCCGGTGGTCAGCAGGTGGTCGGTGAGCCACAGATCCGCTGTTGCCATCACGCCCAACTGATACATGTAGAAGTTTTCAGGCCCGCCGACGGACTGGTTCAGCACTGGATCAATATGGAAATCGAAGCGCGATTTGTCGATATACCAGCCCTGCTCGGTGGTTTCCGGCACGATCGGCTCTACGCGTTTTTGCACCAGCTCGGTCTCATGCCCGAGCGGCTCGCCTTCCAGATGGCGCTTGAGACTGGCAACGTCCGTTTCGGTTGTGACCTGCGGCAGGTTGAGACGGTTTTCCGTCACGCGGATCGTGCGGATCCCCTCCGGCAGATCGTTCATAACGATCCGGTTGGCGCGTTCGATCCCTTCCCGTGAGTCGCGGTATTTTACCTGCTCGCCGGTGACGTAAAGCGTGTCGCCCTTGGTCTGAATCTTCGGATCCGCCAGGCCGGCATTGTATTTCAGCAGCGTCAGCTGGTTTGCCACCACTGAGTGCTGCAGAATCGCATCCTGTGGCTCCGGCCGGTATGCAGGGCGCGCGTTATCATTGTAGTGCGGCCGCATGTCGTTAAAGTTGGTGCGCAGCGTGAAGCCAAACATCACCGTATTGCCGCGCTCGTAGCTGAGGTTAACGTCGGCCCAGTCGGTGACGCGATAAATGGCGCCGACGTTAAACTTGCTCTTCTGCTCAATCTTCCCGGCGAAGTCCTGCGAGTAGTCATTCCCTTCATATTCCAGCTTCAGGCGTAATGGCTGCCAGGGCGTTTGATACTCTACGCCGCCAAACAGCGATGCCGGGCCGTGGAACATCTGATCCCCGTTGATGGAACCGGCTTTTTTGTAGCTGTTATCGCGATAGCAATATTTGTCGCTGTAGGAGCAAAACGGGTTTTTCACGTTACCGCTGGTGCCGAGATAGCCCCATCCCAGGCCGAGCGAAAAGTCGAACGGGCCCCAGGCTTTGCTGGCCACGATGTATTCCGCATCAAACAGACCGGTACCACCGATATCTTTGGCGCCCACGGACACCTGCGGCATCCAGTAGCTCTCTTCCCACAGGCGCAGCTTGACGTCGAAGGCTTTATCTTTGTAGGTCTGATCGCCGGAGAACGCCTCAACGCTGCTGTATTGTTTCGTACGCACGTCGGTATAGCGCAGCGTGGTTTCAAGCCACGGGAACAGCTGTACCGAGGCGGAGTAGTAGCGATACTGGTCGTTATCACGGTAGTTAAGGCTAATTTCCCCTTCGCGCGCCATACGCGCGGTGGGCGTTTGCAGTAAACCGACGCCGCCGAAGTCTGACTGAGACGGGCCAATGGGTGCCGGATACGTTTCTGCATGGCAGGCGGCGCTTACGCAGAGCGCCAGCATGCTGTAGAGATAGGTTTTTTTCATTATTCCGGTATCCGCTGAATCA
Organism: Enterobacter sp. CGMCC 5087; assembly: GCF_003144775.1. NCBI lineage: Bacteria > Pseudomonadati > Pseudomonadota > Gammaproteobacteria > Enterobacterales > Enterobacteriaceae > Enterobacter > Enterobacter sp. CGMCC 5087. Next base: position 51,231 of record NZ_QFXN01000243.1, read on the forward strand.
GGGAGTGAAGGATATCGGCGTTAAGCCCGTCATACGCCTTCGTCCAGAAATGGTCGGCAAAACCGACAAAAATGATGCTGCCCGGCATAGGTTCGATGTGCCGTTTATTCCAGTAAGCGACGGGGGCTTTCTGCGTGTGCCCGTCAGGGTAAACCACCCAGGCGTAGCTGTTATCAGCACCGCTCAGCAGGCTCTGCTCGTCGAGGTAGCTCGCCACGTCGCGACCGGGCGTAAAGGGCTTTTTACCCGGGCTGCTGATAAGCCCCATCATGGTCACCGTCGTCGGCTTTTCCGGCAGCCAGAGCGTATATTCCCCTTCAAGCGTGGGGTTGCCCTTTTCCGTGACGCGCACTTCATCGGGATCAAGATTCACGTTCTGACGGCCCGTCACCTTCAGCGCCTGCAGCTGCTGGCGAACGCTGTTAATCGCCGCCGCGTCGTCGCCATCTTCCTGTTCCGCTAACCCCGTCAGCCTGGCAAGGAGCGCCTTGTGCTGTTGTTCCGCTTCAGCGGTCTTCTGACGTTCAGCGATCACTGCCCCCGGCCACCAGTTGTTGGCGAGCCTTGGCTGTCCGACGAGATCGAGCAGATGCTCAGCGTGGGTTAAGGTTTTGGGTTTTTCACTGTCCGGCGTGTAGACCTTCACAGTCCCTGCGGACCATGCCAGCGGCGCTGCAAAACTGGCGATAAGCGCAACGTGGATGAGCGTTTTCATGATTTCGCCGCCTTGATCAGGGTGGTTTTCACCGGGAAGAATCCGGCACCGAGATACTGCAGGGACTGGCGGATCTGCCCTTCCTCGTCGATCCAGAAGCGGTTGTGCCAGGTGGCCTGGTCGGTGGTGACTTCTTCATCCAGCACGCGAACCTGCGTTTCGTCGCTGCCAACTTTCACGCTGTCCGTGCCGTCCCAGCGGAAGGTCGAGCGTGCCGTGACGTAACGCACCTGCTTGTGCTCGGTCCAGCCCATCGTGCGCGTCCAGCTCGCGCCGTCGGCGATCTGGTTCGGCTTGATCAGCGGATCGGCAGCAATATTATTCACCTCCAGCAGGTTGTCGCCGCCCAACAGGGTTTTCACGATACGACCATGCTGTGTCACGATGGTGGCCTGATCCTGCGTCACCCATTTCTGCTGCCCGTTTTCATCGAAAGCGAGCACCACAAACAGCTGCGGGCCATCGTTTAGCTGCATGTACTGACTGGCATAGGGCATGTTTTGAAGTTCGTCATCGGTCAGATGCACGCCCGGCGTGCCGAACATGCTTTCCCACAGTGAATTTCCCAGCCCTTTAGTGGTGGCCGAGCACGCCTGCAGCAGCAGGCAAATCAGAATGATTGCAGGTCGCTTCACGACTCTTCTCCGAAGGGGCGAAATAACCACACCGAAGTGTGGTTATGATTAAAACACCCGCTATTACTGGGTGCTGGTTGTCGTGGTGGTCGTGGTTCCGGTATTGGAGCCATCACCGCCACCGGTTGCCGCCAGCGCGACACCCACGGCTGAACTTACGGTGCTGGCGCTGGCTGCGGTAGAACTTCCCGCAGACGCAGACGTCGCAGCCGAACCTGCCGCTTCCCCGACCTGAACCGGAGCTGCATAGACAGATGTCGCCGCAAGCGCAGATATGGCAAAAATGCCATACAGTACTTTCTTCATAACAATTTCCCTTCAATGAATGAATGGAGATTTGCCCGAAAAGAATTTCAGGCGGAATCGAGTATACACAACTAGTGCCGTGGGTTTGCCGTAAGGGGAAATAGGGAGAGGGTTTTCGGACTAATGGTTAAAATGGAAATGAAAGGCAAATGACATAAATATATAATAGATATAAATCAATAATTTATAATATATCTATATTAATGGACTACTACGTATTTTCTTAAAATAAACCGCAGCAATTAACGGGTTAAGCGTCTTTTTCGGATTAAACTCAGATTCAGAATTTGAGTTAACTAACAGACATCAGGAATTATCCGATAAAAAAATGCCGGCATTAAGCCGGCACGTTTTCATGACGTTTTAATTACGCGCGCCATGCTTTATAACGGTTGATCAAACCATTTGTCGAACTGTCATGGCTGGCAATCGCTTTATCGTCACCCAGCTCTGGCAGAATACGGTTTGCCAGCTGTTTGCCCAGTTCAACGCCCCACTGGTCAAAGGTGAAGATGTTCAGGATGGCGCCCTGCGTGAAGATCTTGTGCTCGTACAGGGCAATCAGCGCGCCCAGGCTGAACGGCGTGATTTCACGCAGCAGGATGGAGTTGGTTGGACGGTTGCCTTCGAACACTTTGAACGGCACAACGTGGTCCAGGGTTGCCGGATCTTTACCCTGGTCACGGTATTCCTGTTCAACCACTTCGCGGGATTTACCGAACGCCAGCGCTTCGGTCTGCGCAAAGAAGTTCGACAGCAGCTTCGGATGGTGGTCGGACAGCGGGTTATGGGTGATAGCCGGGGCGATGAAATCGCACGGTACCATTTTGGTGCCCTGGTGGATCAGCTGGTAGAAGGCATGCTGACCGTTGGTGCCCGGCTCGCCCCAGATGATTGGGCCAGTCTGGTAATCCACCGCGTTGCCGTTACGGTCAACGTATTTACCGTTGGATTCCATGTTGCCCTGCTGGAAGTAGGCTGCAAAGCGGTGCATGTACTGGTCGTACGGCAGGATCGCTTCGGTTTCAGCGCCGAAGAAGTTGTTGTACCAGATACCGATCAGCGCCAGCAGCACCGGCAGGTTTTTCTCTGGTGCGGTCGTGGAGAAGTGTTTATCCATCGCGTGCGCGCCGGAGAGCAGCTCAACGAAGTTGTCGAAGCCCACGGACAGGATGATGGACAGACCGATCGCAGACCACAGGGAGTAGCGGCCGCCGACCCAGTCCCAGAACTCGAACATGTTCGCGGTATCAATGCCGAACTCGCTGACCGCTTTGCCGTTGGTAGACAGCGCCGCGAAGTGTTTCGCCACGTGCTTGTTGTCGCCTGCGGTTTTCAGGAACCAGTCGCGCGCGCTGTGGGCGTTGGTCATGGTTTCCTGAGTGGTGAAGGTTTTGGACGCAACCAGGAACAGGGTAGTTTCCGGGTTCACGTTCTTCAGCACTTCGGCGATGTGGGTGCCATCGACGTTAGACACAAAGTGCATATTGAGGTGGTTTTTATACGGGCGCAGCGCTTCGGTCACCATGAACGGGCCGAGGTCAGAACCGCCGATACCGATGTTCACCACGTCGGTGATCGCTTTGCCGGTGTAGCCTTTCCAGCTACCGGAGATGATCGCTTCGGAGAAGGTTTTCATCTTTTCCAGCACCGCGTTCACTTCCGGCATGACGTCTTTGCCGTCAACGATGATTGGCGTATTGCTACGGTTACGCAGGGCCACGTGCAGCACGGCACGGTCTTCGGTACGGTTGATCTTCTCGCCGGAGAACATGGATTTGATGGCGTCGGCAAGCTCAGTTTCTTTCGCCAGATCCTGCAGCTTTGCCAGCGTCTCTTCGGTAATGCGGTTTTTGGAGAAATCCACCAGCATCAGGTCGTCGAAGGTCGCGGAGAACTTAGAGAAACGATCGGCATCCTTCGCGAACAGATCCGCGATGGTGACGTCTTTCATTTCATCAAAATGTTTCTGGAGTGCCTGCCAGGCAGCGGTCTGCGTTGGGTTGATGTTTTTCATTAGCAATACTCTTCTGATTTGAGAATTGTGACTGCGGTCGATTGTAGCGCCTGCAAATAAAAATTGTGATGGTTTTTATGCCATTGCCCTGGCCTGCATCAAACACAGGTGAAAAGACCCGAAAAGTATAGCTGCTGACGGAGCCTCCTGGGGCGGCGAAATGTCGGTCAAAAAGCCCTAAAACGGAGCATAAAATCTGGCGCTGTTATAAGTCCTGTTTCTCAGGGGTACCCCCCCATAAAAAATCCGCATAATCCCAGCATTGACAGGACCTCCCCCGCATTTTATTTATAGGGCCGTATTTTGCGCCTGCACCTGTTTTCGTTTCACTCTTGTGCCAAGGTCGCTTATTCATTCCCTGACACGAGGTTGTTATGACGAGTTTTGTGGTCGCCAAATTTGGCGGCACCAGTGTGGCCGATTACGATGCCATGAACCGCAGCGCCGATGTGGTGCTGGCCGATCCGAATACCCGCCTGGTGGTGCTGTCTGCATCCGCCGGCGTGACGAACCTGCTGGTTTCTCTGTCTGAAGGACTGGAAGCGACAGAACGTTTCGTGAAGCTGGATGCACTGCGCAAAATTCAGTTCGACATCCTTGAGCGTCTGCAGAACCCGAACGTCATCCGCGAGGAAGTGGAGCGTCTGCTGGAAAATATCACCACTCTGGCAGAAGCGGCTTCTCTGGCCACTTCCACCGCCCTGACCGACGAACTGGTCAGCCACGGCGAGCTGATGTCCACCCTGCTGTTTGTCGAAATCATGCGCGAGCGTAACGTTCAGGCGCAGTGGTTTGACGTGCGTAAAGTGATGCGTACCAGCGATCGCTTTGGTCGTGCCGAGCCGGACGTTGAGGCGCTGGCGGAGCTGACCAATCAGCAGCTGGCACCACGCTTGGCAGACGGTATCGTGATTACCCAGGGCTTTATCGGCAGTGAAGCGAAAGGCCGCACCACCACGCTTGGCCGCGGCGGCAGCGACTACACCGCCGCGCTGCTGGGCGAAGCCCTGCATGCAACGCGCGTGGATATCTGGACTGACGTTCCGGGCATTTACACTACCGACCCGCGCGTCGTTTCCGCGGCTAAACGTATTGATGTAATCGCCTTTGAAGAAGCGGCGGAAATGGCCACCTTCGGCGCAAAAGTGCTGCACCCGGCAACGCTGCTGCCGGCAGTGCGCAGCGATATTCCGGTCTTCGTGGGTTCCAGCAAAGATCCGAAAGCGGGCGGGACGCTGGTCTGCAAGAAAACGGAAAACCCACCGCTGTTCCGCGCCCTGGCGCTGCGTCGTCGCCAGACGCTGGTGACGCTCCACAGCCACAATATGCTGCATTCCCGCGGTTTCCTGGCGGAAGTGTTTGGCATTCTGGCGCGCCATAATATCTCGGTGGATCTGATCACCACCTCTGAAGTGAGCATTGCGCTAACGCTGGACACCACCGGCTCGACCTCCACCGGCGACACGCTGCTGACGCAGTCGCTGCTGATTGAGCTGTCTGAGCTGTGCCGCGTGGAAGTAGAAGAAAACCTGGCGCTGGTTGCCATCATCGGCAACAAGCTGTCGCGCGCCTGCGGCGTAGGTAAAGATGTGTTCGGCGTGCTCGACCCGTTCAGCATCCGCATGATCTGCTACGGCGCATCCAGCTACAACCTCTGCTTCCTGGTGCCTGCCGATCAGGCCGAGCAGGTCGTGCAGAAACTTCATCAGAATTTGTTTGAATAAAATTCGTTAGCACGATAAACAATACCTATAAGCCGGGCACAGACCCGGCTTTTTCATAACTAAACAACACGACAATACTGCAAGGAATCCACTATGTTATCCGCCGTTACGCGGCTGTTCCCGTTATGGGCGCTGCTGCTCTCCGTACTCGCGTATTACACCCCCGCTACGTTCACGGGCATTGGTCCGTGGGTCGCCACGCTGCTGATGCTGATCATGTTCGGTATGGGCGTGCATCTGAAAATCGACGACTTTAAACGCGTGCTGTCCCGCCCTGCGCCCGTCGCGGCAGGGATCTTCCTGCACTACCTGGTGATGCCGCTTGCGGCGTGGCTGCTGGCGATGGCCTTTAAGATGCCGCCCGATCTCTCCGCCGGGATGGTGCTGGTGGGCAGCGTGGCCAGCGGCACGGCGTCCAACGTAATGATCTACCTGGCGAAAGGCGACGTGGCGCTCTCCGTCACGATCTCGTCCGTTTCGACGCTGGTGGGCGTCGTTGCCACACCGCTGTTAACCCGCCTGTACGTGGACGCGCATATTCAGGTGGACGTGATGGGCATGCTGCTCAGCATTCTGCAGATTGTGGTGATCCCGATTGCGCTGGGGCTGGTCATTCACCATCTTTTCCCGCGCGTGGTGAAGGCCGTTGAGCCGTACCTGCCCGCGTTTTCGATGGTCTGCATTCTGGCGATCATCAGCGCCGTGGTGGCGGGTTCCGCATCGCACATTGCCTCCGTGGGCTTTGTGGTGATCATCGCCGTGGTGCTGCATAACACGATTGGCCTGCTGGGCGGCTACTGGGGTGGGAAGCTGTTCGGTTTTGACGAATCTACCTGCCGCACGCTGGCAATCGAGGTAGGCATGCAGAACTCCGGCCTGGCGGCGGCGCTCGGTAAAATCTACTTCTCCCCGCTGGCGGCCCTGCCTGGCGCGCTGTTCTCCGTCTGGCATAACCTCTCCGGCTCGCTGCTGGCAGGCTACTGGTCAGGCAAACCGATTGATGAACAAACGAAAAAAGATGCGGTGAAGCAGGGTTAATTTGCGCGGCTTGCTTTACACTGAAGCCTCTCTATCAGGAGGCTTCAGCAATGGCTACACCACGTTTGACCCAGAAAGACATGACGGAAGCCGAGCAGCGCGAACTGAAAACGCTTCTCGACCGCGCCCGTATCGCCCATGGCCGCACGCTGACGAACGCCGAAACCAATCAGGTGAAAAAAGAGTACATCGATAAGCTGATGACGCAGCGTGACGCCGCGGCGAAAAAAGCCCGCAAGCTGAAAAAAGAGCAGGCTTATAAACCCGATGCAGAGGCGACCTTTTCCTGGTCGGCCACAACGTCTACACGTGGAAGGCGCTAATCAGCGCCCTTTCTTTTTGCGTCCCGGCTGGGTAAAGCGTTTTCCATTACCCGGCTTGCCTCGCCCCTTATCTTCCGCCTGCGGCGCCTTCACCACCGGGCGCTTAATCGCCTGGGTTTTCGGTTTTGCTTTGGCCTTCGGCTTCGCTTCGGACGAGGAATTCTCGATAAGCTTGAAGAGTTCAATCAGCTCGTCATCCGTTAAATCGCGCCACTCGCCCAGCGGGATGCCTGACAGGCTGACGTTCATGATGCGCGTGCGTTCCAGCTTCGTCACTTCATAACCGAAGTGCTCGCACATACGGCGGATCTGGCGGTTCAGGCCCTGAACCAGCGTAATGCGGAACGCGAACGGCGCTTCTTTTTTGACCTTACACTTCTTCGTGACGGTGCCGAGGATCGGCACACCGGCGCCCATGCCGCGAATAAATTCGTCCGTGACCGGCTTATTCACCGTCACAATGTACTCTTTCTCGTGGTCGTTACCGGCACGCAGAATTTTGTTGACCAGATCGCCGTGGTTGGTGAGGAAAATCAGCCCCTGAGAGTCTTTATCCAGACGGCCAATCGGGAAGATACGGCTGCTGTGGTTCACGAAATCAACAATGTTGTCCCGCTCACCGTCTTCCGTGGTGCTGACAATCCCAACCGGTTTGTTCAACGCGATAAACACCAGGTCTTCAGCATCACGCGGTTCGATGACCTGACCATTCACTTTAACCACATCGCCAGGCACCACCTGGTCGCCGATGGTGGCGCGTTTGCCGTTAAGAAAAACGTTACCTTGTTCAATGTAACGGTCAGCCTCGCGACGTGAGCAGATCCCGCTCTCGCTAATGTATTTGTTTAATCGGGTTGATTGAGTTGGCAGCATAGTTTCTCCTGTGAAGGGCGAAATATACCTTAGGTATGGGCCGAAAAAAAAGATTAGCTGACGGTAACTGAAGCGGGTTTTTTAGTTTGCGAGACGCTTTCAGGATTTAGCGTCAGGCCATTTATCCTTGAGCTAACTCCTTTTAGCTTTACTCTCCAGAGACAACTATTTGTAGTTTATAAACTACATGGAGTAATATGAAGGAGATAGTTCAGACAGAATCCTTCCAACGCTGGGAGCAAAACTTAAAAGATCGTCGAGCGAAGACCATTATCGCTTCCCGCCTCTTTCGGTTGGCAAATGGTTTAGCGGGCGACATTAAACCCGTTGGGGAAGGTATAAGTGAGCTGAGGATCCACTATGGTCCGGGCTACAGAATCTATTTTAAAGACCTGGGCAATTGCATCATCGTGCTGTTGTGTGGTGGTGACAAAAGCAGCCATGCCAGAGACATACTTATGGCAAAAATGCTGAGCAATGTATCCCAATGGCAGGAGTGAATGAGCATGCATAAGTTAACATCCTACGATCCAGCAAACGCGCTGGTGGATGATGAGGAAATCGCCGTGTTTATGGCTGATGCCTTAGAAACGGGCGACTCAGCGTATATTGCTAAAGCGCTGGGCGTCATCGCGCGCGCGAAAGGAATGTCGACCATTTCACAGCAAACTGGCCTATCACGAGAGCAACTGTATCGATCGTTCAGTGATAAAGGAAACCCAACGCTTAAAACCACTCTGGCGGTTATGAAAGCATTGGGTCTTGGGCTAACAATTAAACACGCCGGAGATTAATACTCGTCCCGCTCGTCGTCTTCATCCGGCTGTTCCATCACGCTGTACGCCACCGCGCAGAACAACGAGTTGAGACGCTTCATATCCCCCAGCAGCCCCAGATGCAGGGAGCTGGTCTCGATACTCTGCACGTTCTGCTGATGCAGACGCTCAACGTGGGCATGCGAGTAGCGGCGGTTCAGAATACGGAAACGATGCTTGTTGCGACGCAGGCGGCGCGCGCTCGGCACGTCGCTGGAGAAGAAGACCAGCATCGCCAGCTTGAGGTTGCTGACCAGCTGTTCGTGCAGCGCTTCCAGCTCCTTCAGGCCTTCACCTGAAAACGCACGACGCGCGGCAAGGGATTTGTCGGCGATCTCGCTGCCCATACGCTCCACGATATCCGAGGCCTGCTCAAGGTTAAGCGACATCTCGATAATTTCCGCCCAGCGGCGGGACTCCTCCTCCGCCAGCTCGTCCTGCGGCATACGCGCCAGGTAAAGCTTAATGGCGGTATAGAGCACGTTGATATCGTCCGCCAGTCTGCGCAGTTCTTTCTCTTCACGCGGCTCGCCGTGCATCACCTTTTGCAGGCCTTCCAGCATGGTTTCCATTGCGTCGCCCATGCGCAGCGTCTCGCGCGCGGCGTTCGCCAGCGCCAGCGCCGGGGTATCCAGTGCGGAGGTATCCAGGTGCTTCGGTTTCAGGCGCGCATCCAGCTCCGGTTCGTCCTGAATGAGGCGTTCGCAGAAGCGGGCCATCGGCGCGGCAAACGGCACCATCGCCAGGCAGCGCACCAGGTTGTAGAACACGTGGAAATAGATCACCAGCTCCGCCTTCGGCAGCGGTAGGTTGTCCATCAGGTTCGCCAGCGGGTGAACGAACGGCAGAATAATCAGGCTGCCCACCAGCTTAAACAGCAGGCTGCCGAGGGCCACGCGGCGGGCTGCGGCGTTGGCCGCGCTGTTATTGAGCATCGCCAGCAGGCCGGAGCCGAGGTTGGCCCCGATCACCAGACACAGCGCCACCGGGAAGGAGATCGCCCCTGTGGCGGTTAAGGTCGCCGTCAGAAGAACCGCTGCCAGGCTGGAGTAGCTGACGATGGCAAACACCGCGCCAATCAGAGCATCCAGCATAATGTCCCCGGTCAGGGAAGCGAAGATGACCTGCACGCCGTTGGCCTCGGTGATTGGCGTGACCGCCTGCACAATCAGCTCCAGCGCCAGCAGGATCAGCCCCAGGCCTATCCCTACGCGCCCGAGCTGTCCGGCGCGCGTCTGCTTGCGGCCGAGGAAGAAGATAACGCCGATAAAAATCAGCAGCGGCGATAGCCAGGAGAGATCGAAGGTCAGGATACGCGCCATCAGCGCGGTACCTACATCCGCCCCCAGCACAATCACCAGCGCCGGGGCCAGCGCCACCAGATCCTGCGCCACAAAGGAGGTGACAAGCAGGGTCGTGGCGTTACTGCTCTGAACCAGCGCCGTTACGCCAATGCCCGCGCAGAAGGCGAGCGGCTTCTTCTCAACGCTGCTGCTGAGAACGGTACGCAAGCGCGCGCCAAATACACGCATCACGCCGGTACGGACGATATGGGTGCCCCATACGAGCAGTGCGACTGCAGAAAGCAGGTGTAACAACGTCAGCACGGAAGTTTTTCCTCCTTATCGTTATTCGTTTTCCATAGGTTCAGTATAAGGGTTTAAACGTAAGAAAGAGACAGGGCGCCCAATGAGCGCCCTGTTTGTTGTAAGGAAAAGTGATTTTAGTCGGCGTCGTAGCCAAGATTAGGCGCCAGCCAGCGCTCCACTTCAGACACGCTCATCCCTTTGCGCAGGGCGTAATCTTCAATCTGATCCCGCTGCAGCTGCGCCACGGCAAAGTACTTGCTGTCTGGATGGCTGAAGTACCAGCCTGAGACGGACGCGCCTGGCCACATGGCGAACGACTCGGTGAGCTTCATGCCGGTATGGGCTTCCACATCCAGCAGCTTCCAGATGGTGCCTTTTTCGGTGTGCTCCGGACAGGCCGGATAGCCCGGCGCCGGGCGAATCCCCTGGTAGTTTTCGCGGATCAGATCCTCATTGCTAAGGTTTTCATTCGCCGCGTAGCCCCAGTGCACCTTACGTACGCGCTCGTGGAGATACTCGGCAAATGCTTCTGCCAGGCGGTCGGCAATCGCTTTCACCATGATTTTATTGTAATCATCGTGCTGCGCTTCGAACGCGTCCGCCAGCGCGTCTTCTTCCAGACCGCCGGTCACCGCAAAGGCGCCGATATAGTCGGCTTTACCACTCAGCTTCGGCGCGACGAAATCGGCCAGGCAGTAGTTGGCAAAGCCCACTTTCTCCGTTTGCTGGCGCAGATGGCGGCTGACCGCCAGCACGTGGGTGCGGGTTTCATCGCGATAAATTTCGATGTCGTCGCCCACGCGGTTCGCCGGGAACAGGCCCACCACGCCGCGCGGGTTGAGGCTTTTCTCTGCGCTCAGCGTGTCGAGCATGTCGTTGGCATCTTTAAACAGGCGCTTCGCCTCCTCGCCGACCACCTCATCTTCCAGGATGCGCGGATATTTACCCGCCAGCGACCAGGTCATAAAGAACGGCGTCCAGTCGATGTAGTTACGCAGCGTCTCGATGCTGGCCGTCACGTCCTGCACGCCCAGACGGTGTGCCACCGGTGGCGTGTAGCTGGACCAGTCGAAGGCCAGATCGTTGTCGCGCGCCGCCTGAAGCGAAACAGGCGGGGTGCGCGGCTTCTTACGGCCGTGCTGGATGCGAACGGTTTCGTACTCTTTGCGGGTGCGCGCCACAAAATCGTCGCGCTGGGTGTCGGAGAGCAGCGCGGAGACCACGCCCACGGTGCGCGAGGCGTTCTGCACGTAGACCGTCGGGCCGCTGTAGTTCTGCTCGATTTTCACCGCCGTGTGCGCTTTTGAGGTGGTCGCCCCGCCAATCAATAACGGAATGGTGAAGCCCTGTCGCTCCATCTCTTTTGCCACGTTGACCATTTCGTCGAGCGACGGCGTAATCAGGCCGGAGAGGCCAATCAGGTCTGCGTTCACTTCGCGCGCGGTCTTGAGGATTTTGTCCGCCGGGACCATCACGCCGAGGTCGATAATTTCGTAGTTATTACACTGCAGCACTACGCCGACGATGTTCTTGCCGATGTCGTGCACGTCGCCCTTCACGGTGGCGATAACCATCTTGCCGTTGCTGGAGCCTTTCTCTTTGCTGGCTTCGATGTAGGGCTCAAGATACGCCACCGCCTGCTTCATCACGCGGGCGGATTTCACCACCTGCGGCAGGAACATTTTGCCCTCACCGAACAGATCGCCGACCACGTTCATGCCGTCCATCAGCGGGCCTTCGATCACCTCAATCGGGCGATCTGCCTGCTGGCGCGCCTCTTCGGTATCGAGCTCGATAAATTCGGTGATGCCTTTGACCAGCGAGTATTCCAGACGCTTTTTCACGTCCCAGGAACGCCACTCGGCCTGCTGAACGTTTGCCGCCTCATCCGATTTACTGCCGCGGTATTTCTCCGCCAGGTCCAGCATGCGCTCGGTGGCGTCGTCGCGGCGGTTAAGGATTACGTCCTCTACGGCGTCGCGCAGCTCGGCAGGGAGGTCGTCATAAATCGCCAGCTGGCCGGCGTTAACGATCCCCATGTCCATGCCGTTGCGGATGGCGTAGTAGAGGAACACGGCGTGAATCGCTTCGCGCACCGGGTCGTTACCGCGGAACGAGAACGACACGTTCGATACGCCGCCGGAGATCAGCGCGTGCGGCAGCTCGCGCTTGATGTCCTCACATGCCCCGATAAAGTCCTGGGCATAGTTGTTGTGCTCTTCAATCCCGGTCGCGACGGCGAATATATTCGGGTCAAAGATAATGTCTTCCGGCGGGAAGCCCACCTCTTCGGTCAAAATCTTGTACGCGCGGCGGCAAATCTCAATTTTACGCTCGCGGGTATCCGCCTGGCCCACTTCGTCAAAGGCCATCACCACCACGGCGGCACCGTAGCGGCGGACCATCTTCGCGTGGTGGATAAAGATATCAACGCCCTCTTTCATCGAGATAGAGTTGACGATGCCTTTACCCTGGATGCACTTCAGCCCTTTTTCGATGACTTCCCACTTGGAGGAGTCAATCATGATCGGCACGCGGGCAATGTCCGGCTCACCGGCAATCAGGTTGAGGAAACGCACCATCGCCGCTTCGGCGTCGAGCATCCCCTCATCCATGTTGATATCGATAATCTGCGCGCCGCTTTCCACCTGCTGGCGGGCAACGTCCAGCGCTTCGCTGTATTTCTCTTCTTTGATCAGTCGCTTGAACTTTGCGGAACCGGTGACGTTAGTACGCTCACCCACGTTCACAAACAGGCTGTCGTCGCCGATGGACAACGGCTCAAGGCCGGACAGACGACAGGCAACCGGAAGCTCGGGCAGCTTGCGCGGCGGCAGCCCGGCGACGGCGTTGCTCATGGCCGCGATGTGCTCCGGCGTGGTGCCGCAGCAGCCGCCGACGATGTTCAGGAAGCCAGACTCGGCCCACTCGCGGATTTGCGCCGCCATGGTGTCGGCATCGAGATCGTATTCACCGAACGCGTTCGGCAGACCGGCGTTCGGGTGGGCGGTGACGTAGCACTCCGCGATACGGGAAAGCTCCTGCACGTACTGGCGCAGTTCATCCGGCCCCAGCGCGCAGTTAAGGCCAAAGGAGAGCGCTTCGGCGTGACGCAGGGAGTTATAAAACGCTTCGGTTGTCTGACCGGACAGGGTACGGCCGGAGGCGTCGGTGATGGTGCCGGAAATCATGATCGGCAGGTCAACGCCCAGCGCCTCGAACTCCTCTCTCACCGCGTAAATGGCGGCTTTGGCATTGAGAGTGTCGAATACGGTTTCAATCAGGATCAGATCGGAACCGCCTTCCACCAGCGCTCTGGTCGATTCGCGGTAGGCGGCCACCAGCTGGTCAAAGGTGATATTACGAAACGCCGGGTCGTTGACGTCCGGCGAAATCGACGCGGTGCGGTTCGTCGGGCCAAGCACCCCGGCAACGTAGCGAGGCTTGTCCGGCGTGCGGGCCGTCCACTCGTCGGCGCAGGCGCGCGCCAGCTTCGCGGCTTCCAGGTTGATTTCCGCCGACAGGGATTCCATCTGGTAATCCGCCATGGCGATGGTTGTCGAGTTAAAGGTGTTGGCCTCAACGATATCCGCACCCGCTTCGAAGTAGGCGTTGTGGATATCCTTAATGACGGACGGCTTGCTGAGCACCAGCAGATCGTTGTTCCCTTTCAGGTCGCAGGGCCAGTCTGCGAAGCGCTCGCCGCGGAAATCGTCTTCACTCAGACGATAGCCCTGGATCATGGTGCCCATGCCGCCGTCCAGCACCAGAATTCGTTCATTTAACTGCGCACGCAGTTGCTCTACTTTGCTGCTCACACTTGCTCCCGACAACGCTCAACAAGGCCAAAAGGCTGCGTTCCATACTGGCACAATCTCGCAGGGTGGAAAAGCCGCACAGCGGTAACATGAGACATGTTCACCATCACTCCTCCGATCAGTCAGGATAACGGTTGCAAATCCACCAAATAAAACGAAAATGATTTCCACGATACAGAAAAAGGAGATCGTCATGGTCGCGACCGTTCCCGCTAAACGCGGCAGAAAACCTGCCGCCACCGCCGCCGCCGCACAACAGGGCGGACAGGTTCAATCGCTCACGCGCGGTTTGAAGCTGCTGGAGTGGATAGCCGAGTCGCACGGCAGCGTGGCCCTGACGGAGCTGGCCCAGCAGGCTGGCCTGCCGAACTCCACGACGCATCGCCTGCTGACCACCATGCAGCAGCTGGGCTTTGTCCGCCAGGTCGGCGAGCTGGGGCACTGGGCGGTGGGCGCGCATGCGTTTATCGTCGGCAGCAGCTTCCTGCAGAGCCGCAACCTGCTGGCGATTGTGCACCCGATTCTGCGCAAGCTGATGGAGGAGTCCGGCGAGACGGTCAACCTGGCGGTGCTGGACCAAAGCGACCATCAGGCGATTATCATCGACCAGGTTCAGTGCACGCAGCTGATGCGTATGTCCGCACCGATTGGCGGCAAGCTGCCGATGCATGCCTCCGGGGCGGGGAAAGCGTTTCTCTCGCAGCTGAGCGAAGAGCAGGTGACGGGACTGCTGCACCGTAAAGGTCTGCACGCCTATACCCACGCCACGCTGGTGTCGCCCGTGCATCTGAAAGAAGATCTGGCCCTGACCCGCAAGCGCGGCTATTCGTTTGATGATGAAGAACATGCCCTGGGCCTGCGCTGCCTGGCGGCCTGTATTTTCGACGAGCACCGCGAGCCGTTTGCCGCCATCTCCATCTCCGGGCCGATTTCGCGGATGACCGACGACCGCGTGACCGAGCTGGGTGCGCTGGTGATTAAGGCGGCGAAAGAGGTGACGCTGGCGTATGGTGGGATTCGTTAAGTTGGGTTCCGGCGGATATTCGAACCGTAGGCCCGGTAAGCGCAGCACCACCGGGCGATGGGGTTGCACTGCAGCCTGATGCCCTCACCCCGGCCCTCTCCCACAGGGAGAGGGAGAAAACATGATGCCCTCACCCTGCGAGAGAGGGTGCAAACATGATGTCCTCATCCTGCGAGAGAAGGTGCAAACATGATGTCCTCATCCTGCGAGAGAAGGTGCAAACCTAATGCAAAACCTCTGCTTGCGGCGGTAAGCGTACACATCTTCGACATGCCCGTTTTTGATCCGCGTTTGCAGTCCGCGCCAGTAGCTGGCGCGGAACAGATCCTCATGCATTTCTTCGAATAGCGGCCCGATGCGCGGGTCGGCGCACAGCCAGTGGCGAAACTCCTCCGGAAACACATCGCCCGGCGAGACGCTGTACCACGGCTCACCGGAAAGCTCATCTTCCGGGTAGCGGGGCTGTGGTATATCGCGGAAATTCACTTCGGTCATGTAGCAAATTTCGTCGTAATCGTAGAACACCACCCGCCCGTGACGGGTGACGCCGAAGTTTTTAAACAGCATGTCGCCCGGGAAAATATTGGCGGCAGCAAGCTGGCGAATCGCGTTGCCGTATTCTTCAATGGCATCCCGCAGCGACTGACCTTCGGACTGCTCAAGCCAGATATTCAGCGGCACCATGCGGCGCTCAATGTAGAGATGGCTAATCACGATTTTATCACCAAGATCGGTGATTTTCGCAGGCGCTTCCTGCATTAACAGCGCCATGAGCGCCGGGTCGATCTGCTGTTTATCCAGCACAAAGTTTTCGAACTCCTGGGTATCCGCCATGCGCCCGACGCGGTCGTGCTCTTTGACCAGCTGATAGCAGGCGCGAACGTGCGCGGCGGTCATCTCTTTCTGCGGCGCGAATCTGTCTTTAATCACCTTAAAGACCCGGTCGAAACCCGGCAGCGTAAAGACCAGCATCACCATGCCGCGAATGCCGGGCGCTTCGATAAACTGCTCATCGGCCGCGGTGACATAGCGCAGGTACTCCCGGTAGCTTTCCGTTTTGGCGTGCTTCTGGCAGCCAATGGCCATATACAGCTCGGCGGTGGTTTTGCCCGGCAGGATCTCTCGCAGCCACTCTACCAGCGCGGCAGGCAGCGGGGCGTACACCATGAAATAGGAGCGGGCGAAGCCAAACACGATGCTGGCCTCGGCGCCGGTGGTCAGGCAGGTATCGACAAACAGTTCCCCGTCGTCGGTACGGTGAATGGGCAGCAGAAACGGCACAATGGCGGTCGGCGTAACCAGCTTGCCGACCAGCCAGGCGGCTTTATTGCGGTAGAAAAGCTCGTTGGCCACCTGCAAATGGCTATGGCTAAGGACCTCCGCGCCGAAGGTTTCGTTGAGATGCGCGTGGATATAGCCGATATCCCGGGTTTTATTCTGCCAGGGCAGGCGCAGCGGCAGATCCGTTAGCACGCGGTGCAGGAGTTTTTCCCATCCGCGATCGGGAAAGAAATCTTTCGCCAGCGGACGGGGAATGGTTCGAAAGCGCCGCTCGGGCTGGGAGCTGAAGATAAATAACCGCTCAGGAGATAGTGAGCGGTGGTCAAATAACCGGCAATAGACGGAATTGAAAAAGCTCTCCGCAATCTCGAAGCGCGGGTAATCGGGTAACAAATGGGTGTAGTGCTCCTTCACGCGCAGTAAAAATTCCGCGTCCGGGCTTTTACCGTCGGTAATACAGCGCAGCTGCTCCACCACCAGACCCACGTGGTGGTCATAGAGATGGATACGCTGCTTCATGGCCTGCTGAACCGCATGCCAGTCTGCATGTTCGAAGCGCTGCTGCGCGCCGGATGTCACTTCAAGAAAACGACCATACTGGGCATCGAAGCCCTGCAAAATAGTTTGGGCAATCAGCAATTCCAGGCCACGCGACATATATTCCCCCTCACCCCAACCCTCTCCCCGAGAGGGGAGAGGGGGAAAAGTTTAGAACTGTGCTTCTTCCGTTGAACCCGTTAAGGCGGTGACGGAGGAGGTGCCGCCCTGAATAATCGTGGTCACATTGTCAAAGTAGCCGGTTCCCACCTCCTGCTGGTGAGACACGAAGGTGTAGCCGTCTTTGCCCGCGGCAAACTCCGGCTGCTGCACCTTCTCAACGTAGTGCTTCATGCCCTCACCCTGCGCATAGGCGTGCGCCAGGTCGAACATGTTGAACCACATGCTGTGGATACCGGCCAGGGTAATGAACTGGTATTTGTAGCCCATGTCGGACAGCTGCTGCTGGAAGCTGGCGATGGTTTTGTCATCCAGCTTTTTCTGCCAGTTGAAGGACGGCGAGCAGTTGTAGGCCAGCAGCTTGCCCGGGTATTTCGCGTGGATGGCGTCGGCAAAGCGTTTTGCCAGCGCCAGATCAGGCGTGGAGGTTTCACACCAGACCAGGTCCGCGTAAGGCGCGTACGCCAGGCCGCGGCTGATCGCCTGTTCAATGCCGGCATGGGTGCGGTAGAAACCTTCGCTGGTGCGCTCGCCGGTGATGAATTCGCTGTCGTACGGGTCGCAGTCAGAGGTGATCAGGTCCGCCGCGTCCGCATCGGTACGGGCAATCACCAGCGTCGGCACGCCGAGCACGTCAGCAGCCAGACGCGCGGCAACCAGCTTCTGTACGGCTTCCTGTGTAGGAACCAGCACCTTACCGCCCATGTGTCCGCATTTTTTCACTGACGCCAGCTGGTCTTCGAAGTGAACGGCCGCTGCACCGGCCTCAATCATCGATTTCATCAGCTCGAAGGCGTTCAGCACGCCGCCGAAGCCCGCTTCCGCATCCGCGACGATCGGCAGGAAGTAGTCAGTAAAGCGCGGATCGCCAGGTTCGATACCAGCAGCCCACTGGATCTGATCCGCACGGCGGAAGGTGTTGTTGATCCGATCCACCACCGACGGCACGGAGTTAGCCGGATAGAGCGACTGATCCGGGTACATGCTGGAGGCCAGGTTGGCGTCCGCCGCGACCTGCCAGCCGGAAAGATAGATAGCTTCAATACCGGCCTTCGCCTGCTGCAGCGCCTGACCGCCGGTCAGCGCGCCGAGGCTGTTGATATAGCCTTTTTTAGAGCCACCGTGCAGCAGCTTCCACATTTTCGCCGCACCGTTCTGTGCCAGCGTGCATTCCGGATTGACCGAGCCGCGTAATTTCACCACTTCCTCCGCGCTGTAAGGACGGCGGATGCCTTCCCAGCGAGGTTGTGTCCACTCTTTCTTCAATTCTTCGATTTGTTGGGTACGGGTTTTCATGTGCAGATGCTCCATATTGTTATGTGGTGGATTACGCCAGGAAGCGGTAGCCCGGCAGGGTCAGGAAGTCGATTAAGTCATCTGATGTGGTGATTTGCTCCATCAGGCGCGCAGCGTCGTCAAAACGTCCGCTGCTGAAGCGGTGTTCGCCCAGCTCGTCCTGGATCACCCGCATCTCTTCGGCCAGCATCTGGCGGAACAGAGATTTGGTCACCGGCTTGCCGTTGCTGAGCGTTTTTTGATGGTGGATCCACTGCCAGATGGAGGTACGTGAGATCTCCGCCGTCGCGGCATCTTCCATCAGGCCGTAGATAGGTACGCAGCCGTTGCCGGAGATCCACGCTTCGATGTACTGGACCGCGACGCGGATATTGGCACGCATGCCCTCTTCCGTACGCTCGCCCGCGCACGGAGCCAGCAGCTGTTCTTCAGCCGTTGGGGCATCGTCTTCGCGCGTGACAAACAGCTGGTTTTTGTTGTCGCCGAGAACGCGGTTAAAGACCTCCATCGCCGTATCGGCCAGGCCGGGATGGGCAATCCACGTGCCGTCGTGACCGTTACGGGCTTCAAGCTCTTTATCGGCCTTCACCTTGTTGAGCACCTGATTGTTTCGCTCTGCGTCTTTGCTCGGGATAAAAGCCGCCATGCCGCCCATCGCAAAGGCACCGCGCTTGTGGCAGGTTTTGATCAGCAGGCGCGAGTAGGCGCTCAGGAACGGTTTACCCATGGTCACGACCTGGCGATCCGGCAGTACGCGATCGGGATAGTTTTTCAGGGTTTTGATGTAGCTGAAAATATAGTCCCAGCGTCCGCAGTTCAGGCCGACAATGTGGTCGCTCAGGGCGTGCAGAATTTCATTCATCTGGAACACGGCAGGCAGCGTTTCAATCAGCAGCGTGGCTTTGATGGTACCGCGCGGCAGGTTGAAACGATCCTCCGCGTAGCTGAAGACCTCGCTCCACCAGGCCGCTTCCTGCCAGGCCTGCGTTTTTGGCAGATAGAAATAAGGGCCACTGCCTTTTGCCAGCAGGTTCTTGTAGTTGTGGAAGAAATAAAGCGCGAAATCAAACAGGCTGCCCGGAATGGCTTCCCCACGCCAGGTGACATGTTTTTCAGGCAGATGCAGGCCGCGTACGCGACAGATCAGCACCGCCGGGTTCGGTTTGAGCTGGTAAATTTTGCCGGCTTCGTTGGTATAGCTGATGGTGCCGTTCACGGCGTCGCGCAGGTTGATCTGCCCCTCGATGACCTTACGCCAGTCCGGCGCCAGTGAGTCTTCAAAATCGGCCATAAAGACTTTAACGTTGGCGTTCATTGCGTTGATCACCATTTTGCGCTCTACCGGACCGGTGATCTCAACGCGACGATCCTGTAAATCTTCAGGGATGCCGCGGATTTTCCACTCACCACGACGAATGGAAGCGGTTTCCGAAATGAAGCCAGGCAACTTGCCATCGTCAATTTCCTGCTGCTGATGAATGCGTGCCGCCAGCAGCTTATTGCGCTGCGGCGTAAAGCGGGTCACCAGTTCAGTCAGAAACTCTACCGCTTCCGCCGTCAAAACCCGCTGTTCTTGCTCGCCATACGGCTGGGTAAAGGCCAGTTCATCGACCGTCGTTGCCTGTTGAGTCATTACTCTACTCCTCATCAAAGATCCAAAATCACGCCCCCGATGCGAACGAAAGATCGTTGTGTAGTTTTCGCTCAGCAGAATTAAGACTATCTATATTTTTTCTAAAATCAAAAACAATTTCCATTTTAATTGTTAGTTGCAATTAATTATCTGATTTTACTGGGATTAAAGTTTTATTGAATGGTGAGTGACATTTCGGAAATAAAAAAGGCACCCGAAGGTGCCTGATTTGAATAGCTGAAACGCTTTAGGATCGTTTAGTGCAGAAGATTACTCCAGCGTCGGATTCATGTGACGCAGATCGTATGGCGTTATTTGATAGACGTAATAGTTGAGCCAGTTGGTAAAAAGCAAATTCCCATGGCTGCGCCAGGTTGCTCTCGGTTTGTTTTGCGGGTCGTCTTTCGGGAAATAGTTGTACGGTACATCCGGATTTAGACCCGCTTCGACATCACGGAAATACTCTGACGCAAGGGTATGCGGGTCGTACTCAGGATGCCCGGTCACAAAAGCAATGCGTTTATCCTTGCTGGCAAACAGGTAAGCATCCCCGTCTTCCGTTTCGGCCAGGATCTCCAGATCGGTGTAATCACGAATCAGCTGGGCCGGGAAATCGGCGTAGCGAGAATGCGGGGCCAGGAAAGAGTCATCGAAACCGCGCGTCAGCAAAGCGTGCGGGTGAAGAATGTGGTGTTCGTAGACACCGGAGAGCTTTTCAGTGCGGGTTTGCTTGGGGATGCCATAAAGAATATTCAGCGCGGCTTGTACCGCCCAACAGACAAACAATGTGGAGGTAACGTGATCTTTTGCCCACTCCAGAACCTGTTTGATCTGTGGCCAGTAGGCGACATCGTTAAATTCAACCAGACCGAGCGGCGCACCGGTCACGATCAATCCGTCGAAGTTTTCCCCCTGAATATCATCGAAGTTACAGTAGAAGTTGTTCAGATGCTCAGAAGGCGTGTTACGTGACTCACGGGCATCGATTCGCAGCAGCTGAATATCAACCTGCAGCGGGGAGTTCGACAGAAGACGCAGGAACTGGTTTTCTGTTTCGATCTTTTTTGGCATCAGATTGAGAATAAGCACCTTCAGCGGGCGAATTTCCTGACCTGTCGCACGCGAAGCCGTCATGACGAAAACGTTTTCTTCACGCAAGAAATTGACGGCTGGTAGCTCGTCCTGCACCCGAATCGGCATAACTTAATATCCTCACAGCATACGTATAAACGTTTAGACATCCAGACAGCTAACGATACCGAGAAATGGTTTGAATGTCGAGTCTGCAAGCAGAAGGTGAGAAAGTTTCAAGGAGGGGAGGAGGGAAAAACAAAAGCAAAAAACCCCGCACCTTTCGGTACGGGGTTCTTCTATTTGATGCCTGGCAGTTCCCTACTCTCACATGGGGAGACCCCACACTACCATCGGCGCTACGGCGTTTCACTT